>NZ_JBGLYV010000111.1:0-17542 GCF_047304225.1 Pseudomonas sp. Pseusp3
GGCCGCGGCAGATGCAGCCCGGGATGCCGCCAAGGCAGACGCCGATGCGGCCAGGGACGCTGCCCGGGCTGCCGCAGATGCGGCCCGCAACGCTGCCAAAGTCGATGCGAAGGAAGCCAGAGAGGCTGCCAAGGTTGAGGCGAAGGAGGCCAGAGAGGCTGCCAAGGTTGAGGCGAAGGAAGCCAGAGAGGCTGCCAAGGTTGAGGCGAACGAAGCCAGAGAGGATGTGGCGGACGCCCCGGACGCGCCGGATATCGACGTGGTTGAGGTAGAGCACTAAGCCTGCGCCTGATGTAATGAGCACGGCAGGCATACCCGCAGAAAACGTCCCGGGAGTCTGAGGGACGTATCGGCAAAGAGTCGCAAGCCCTGATGCATCGGGGTTTGCGACTTTTTTCGGCTATCGAGCCAAGGGGAAGACCTCTACATTCAGATCGACCGTTGATTCACGCGCTGAGTCAGTTCCTGCGCTGATTCTTTTCTTTCCGAGTAGCGGTCAACCAGATCGGGGCGATCCCGTAGCAGCAGGGTGAATTTCACCAGTTCCTCCATAACGTCCACCACCCTGTCGTACAGCGACGAGGGCTTCATGCGATTGGCGGCGTCAAACTCCAGAAAAGCCTTTGGCACGGATGATTGATTGGGGATTGTGAACATGCGCATCCAGCGCCCCAGCACACGGAGTTGATTCACCACATTAAAGGACTGGGAACCGCCGCAGACTTGCATGACAGCAAGGGTTTTTCCCTGGGTCGGGCGAATGGCCCCCAACGCCAACGGCACCCAGTCTATTTGTGCCTTGAATACGGCGGACATGGAGCCGTGGCGTTCTGGCGAGCACCAGACCTGTCCTTCAGACCACTGCATCAGTTCTAGCAGTTCCTGGACTTTCGGGTGATCGGTGGGCGCGTCGTCCGGTAACGGCAGGCCTGAAGGATTGAAGATCCGCGTCTCGGCGCCGAAGTGCTCGAGCAACCGGGCGGCTTCTTCGACCAACAGACGACTGAACGACCGCGCACGAGTGGAGCCGTATAGCAACAGGATGCGCGGCTTGTGCTGGTCGTCGCGTCCATCGGCGATGGGTTGAGTCAGTGAAGTGTCGAGATTGGGCAACGGATGGGTCATGGGGGCTCCGGTTACAGCGTGGCGATGCGGTCGAGTTCCCGCTTCAGCGCATCGCGGTCAAGTTGTGCAAAAGGCAGGTCCAGGAATGCCCGGCAGCGCGCTTCAATGTGCGCCAGGGTTGAGTGGAACGCCGCCGATACCGTTGCTTCATCGCCCTTTATGTCCGATGGGTCTTCCAGGCCCCAATGCGCTTTCAGTGCCGGTCCGAAGTACACGGGGCACGTCTCGCCGGCGGCCTTGTCGCAGACCGTGATGACGATGTCCGGAGGGTTGGTTTCGAAAGCGTCATTGCCTTTGCTGCTCAAGCCGTCGATGGCAATGCCGGCCTCTTGCAGCGTGCTCAGGCTGCGGGGCAGCACCTGTCCCTTGGGGAAGCTGCCGGCACTGATCGCCTGGAAACCTTGCGGGGCGAGATGGTTGAACATGGCTTCGGACAGGATGCTGCGACAGCTATTGGCGGTACACATAAACAGAACGCGCATGGTGACTCCTCTTTGCAGTCGCTCAGGGGCTAAACGCTCAGGCGCAGGGCCAGGGCGGACAAGGTGATGAGCAGGATCGGCAGCGTCAGGACCACGCCGACCCTGAAGTAGTAACCCCAGGTAATGCGGATGCCCTTGCGCTCCAGAACATGCAGCCAGAGCAGGGTAGCCAGGCTGCCGATGGGGGTGATTTTGGGGCCCAGGTCAGAGCCGATGACATTGGCGTAGATCATGGCTTCACGTACCACACCCGTGGCGTCGCTGGCTTGAATCGACAGGGCGCCCACCAGCACCGTGGGCATGTTGTTCATGCCCGATGACAGCAAAGCCGTGAGCAGGCCGGTGCCCAACGCGGCGCCCCAGATGCCGAATTCGGCCATGTGGTTCAGGGCCATTGTCATGGAGGTGGTCAGTCCGGCGTTTTTCAGCCCGTAAACCACCAGGTACATGCCCAGCGAAAAGATCACGACGTGCCAGGGCGCTTCACGCAGCACTCGTCGGGTGGAAATCACATGCCCGCGCGCAGCGACGGCGAACAGCATCGCGGCACAGACCGCTGCGATTGCGCTGATTGGAATGCCCAGGGGTTCCAGCGCAAACAGCCCGATCAGCAACAAGGCCAAAACAATCCAGCCGACGCGGAAGGTCAGGGGGTCTCGCACGGCACGTCGCGGATCCAGCACGTCTTCCAGTGAGTAGTGCCTGGGAATGTCACGCCGGAAAAACCAGTACAGCACCGCAAGAGTGGTCGCCACGGCAACGAAATTGACCGGCACCATGATCGAGGCGTATTCGCTGAAACCCAGGTCGAAGTAGTCTGCCGAAACGATGTTGACCAGGTTGGACACCACCAGGGGCAAGCTCGCGGTGTCGGCAATAAAACCGGCCGCCATGACGAACGCCAGGGTCGACGCTGGCGAAAACCGCAACGCGAGCAGGATTGAAACAACGATGGGGGTCAGGATCAGCGCTGCACCGTCATTGGCAAACAGCGCGGATACGCCGGCTCCCAGCAGTATCGTGAATACGAACAGGCGCCGTCCGTCACCCTTGGCCCAGCGCGCCACATGCAATGCGGCCCATTGGAAAAATCCGGCCTCATCGAGCAACAAACTGATGATGATGAGCGAGATGAACGTCGCGGTGGCGTTCCAGACAATGCTCCACACCAGTGGAATATCGTCCAGCGTCACGACGCCCGCAAACAGGGCCAGAACGGCTCCCAGGGAGGCGCTCCAGCCGACACCCAGGCCCTTGGGTTGCCAGATGACCAGCACCATGGTGAGCAGGAAAATGCTAAATGCAGTCAACATGCACAGTCTCGACTAATGAAGGGTCAGCAGCAGGCGGAAGTGTTGAGAGGGCGGTCGCCCATCGCGTTCAGGCGAGTGTTGTTGTCTTCAAGCCAATCGGCGTTTGCCAGCAACGTTGTCTCGAGAACGTCACGAACCCACGCCGGCAGGTCAGGATTGAGCCGGTAATACACCCACTGCCCCTGGCGGCGGTCCAGCAGCAGGCCGCATCCGCGAAGCTGTGCAAGATGGCGGGAAATTTTAGGCTGGCTATCGTCCAGGGCACAGACCAGCTCACAAACGCATAACTCGCCTTCACGAGCGATGAGCAAGGTGGCCCGGGCGCGGGTTTCGTCGGACAGACATTTGAATACGGCGGCAGGATTGAGCATTTGCGGGGCTCGACACATATGGAAATACGAATATACGTTTATCCGTATATATTCTGCAAGCCGTTCGGGCTCTGGAAGGGGAAGGTCAGGCTCGGCAAGGTTGTTCAGGTATGAGATAAACTTGAGCCATTTCGGCGCACGACAAAGGAGAGGTGATGAATGGAATCGTTTAGCGTTCGCGAGCTGAAAAAGACTGACACTGAAGCGTTATTGGCGTTCGAAGTCCATAACCGTGAATGGTTTGAATCCCATATTGATGCGCGCGACCCTGCTTTTTACTCGTTGCGGGGTGTAGTCGATCATATCGAAAGCTATTTATCCGATTTTGCCATCGGCGCCTGGCACCCGTTTGTCATCGTGGACTCCAGTCAGACAATCGTTGGTCGAGCCAATCTGAAAAGTATCGACCTGGCGATGGGTTCTGCTGAAGTGGGCTATCGGATCGCTCAACGCGCGTGCGGGCAGGGCCTGGCAACGTTGGCGCTGAGGCATCTGATCCAGCAGGCTCAAGTGCGTTGGGGGCTTACGCAACTGGTTGCCTTTGCCTACAAGGAAAATGTGGGTTCAAGAACAGTCCTTGATCGGTGCGGTTTCAAGCTTGAGCAACCCACCTGTCACGACAACACGGGGAACGAAGAGCGATTCGTCCTGTTGATCTAGACAAGACCCCCCCTGCGATTCGGAGCGTCGCAGCAGGTCAGTGACGCCCCGGTCACTCCTGCGGCGCCTGATCTTCATCCACCTCTTTCCAGCTGTCATCCGGGTCAAAGCGCTTCATCGCTTTCGCCAGTTTTTCACCACCGGGTCCCAGGTCCTTCTCGAACACCTGGCCGTCATGGCTGATCATGAAACTCATCACTCCGGTGTCGTTGTATTTCGCTGGCCATGCGATCAGCGCAAAGCCTCGGCTCATCTTGTCACCGATGAGATAACTGTAGGCGCCACCCGGTGCCGAAGGTCCCTGGCCATCAAGGATGCGGAAGCGGTAACCATGCCAGTCTTCGTCGGCAATGGCTTTGCCGAACGAAGGCCCCAAGGGGCTGATCTGGTCGCTATCGTCTTCTGCCCAATAGAGTCCATCGTGCTTGCCGGGGGTGCTGAAGATTTTCTGCGCATACTCAAGAGCGCCATCACCGTCTCGATCGACTGACGCATAGTCCATCTGGGCGTCGTGATAGGCCAGCACCGACTGCACAGCGGCGAGTTCATTGCGGCCGATCTGACGTGCACGAATCTCGGCGCTACCGGCCTTCAAGTCAAAGCGCCAACCGTCGGTGGCTTTTGTCATGGGGATGGGCAGTGTCCAGTTCTTGCTGCCAACCGCCAGGACTGCCTTGCGGTCGCTGGTGTTTTCAATGTGATGTTGCTCACGGTATTGCTGCAAAAACGCATCCACATCTTCGCGCTGCACGCCTTCACGGGGGATGTAACTGTGCCAGTCACTGCCCAGCAGCTCGGTCAGGCGTGCCTGATCGGAATGTTCCGTGCCCAGCGCTTCAACGAACGCTTCAGCGGCCTTTTCTGGTGTTGGAAAGGCTTGCTGTGCCGTCGCCATGCACGACCACGCCAAGCCGACAGCTATCGCAAGGACATGAGGGAGCAAGCCCGTGAGTCCCTTCACTCGAGGATGGTTTTTCAACGGCGGCCCCCCCTTTGACGCGCTGGTGGACTGGACGGCCGACTGATCTGCTGACCAGCCGATCGTGAGGCACTGGGGCGCTGGGCGGATGCCTGGCTCGACCGGCCACGATTGGCCTGGAGGTTGGCCTGGGACGGTGAACGTGCGCCGGCGAAAGCATTGTTGCGGGCACTGCCGGCGCTGGCGGCCGGCCGCTTGTTGGTTCCTTGACGCGTCTGCACGGCGCCCTCTTTGCGCTGATTCAACTGGGCGCCCTGGTTCCTGGGTTGCTGATCGGCCTGACGATTCACGTTCCTGGGCTGCTGATTGTCCCGGGTGTTCCTGGCAGCACCCTGGCCTCTGTCAGCCGCCTTCGGTCTGTCTGCACCGGCCTGCAAGCGATTGCCGTCCGCAGTTCCGGACTGGAGTTTGCGCGCTTGATCACGGGCCTGGAGGTTGCTGGTGGCAGGTCGTTCGATACCGTGCCTGTCCATTGAGCTGCGGGCATTTTCACGGGCCTGAGCGCGCTGGGCGTTGTCCCCTCGATAGGCTTCACGCTGACTGGCACCGTTCAATTGGCGGCCGTACTGTTCGCGGCTCTTGTTGTCGCGATAGGGAACGCCATTGCGGTGCACCGGGTTGTGCTGCCATTTGTTCTGGTTGTTGGTGATGCGGTTGTTGGCGTTGATGTTGTTGTAGCGGTTGACGTCGATGTCGACGTCGTTATTGCCCCAGTCACATTCACCCCACAATGCCCCGACGATGGCCACGCCAGTGCCGAACGCCAGCCCCGCCATCAAGGCCTGACCGGGGTAATAGGCGGGCGGTGGTGGATAGTACACGGGCGGCGACGCCGGGTAGGCCCAGGTGCCGTAGGTGGTTGTCGGGTTATAGGTGGGGACGTACACCACCTGTGGATCTGAAGGCTGGATGATGATGGTGGAGCTGCTGGCCGGTGCCGCTTCCGGAGCTGGAGCCGTTGCCTGTGTTGTGGCGGTGGTTGCCTTGGCCGGTGCCGCGACATTCTGAATCGTCACGTTCTGGTATTGGTTGCTCTCCAGGTTGCCAGCAGCCTGGGCCTGACGACGCAAGCGTTGTACGCCGTTCATGACATCGTCGGGCTGCGCCAGGAAGGCATCACCCAGGCGTTGTACCCAGACGGGGTCCTGCCCCAGCGTTGCCAGAACCTGCGGGAAGGCGACCAGTGCCTGCACGCTCGGATCCCAGGGCTGGCTTGCGACTTGTTTGACCGCATCGTCACCCTTGGCATCGGGGTGCGCTTTGGACCAGCTGACCGCCTCACCGACTTCCCCGGGGTACGTGGTGGCCATCAGTACCTGTGCCAGCAGGGGGTCCGGGTAAAGCGCAATGGGCGCCAGCATTTGATCCAGTTGTTCTTGGGTGAACACGGGGTCCTTGGTCGCCGCTGTGACGGGCGCCGCATTGGCCGCGCTTGCCGGTGCCGGTGCCGGTGCGGTCGCATCCGCACCCAGTGCCAGGCAGGAATATCCGCTCAAAAACAGTACGGCCGACAACGCGTAAAGTAATGGAATGTGCATTGCACCCCCCATGTGGTCAGGCAGGCTTGAAATGAGTGGATCATCCCTGGCAGGTGCAAGCCGGCTTTGCAAGCCACAGAGCTCAGCCTCGACACCGCTTCCTAATGGTAGCAGCTCATTTCAAGAACCCCGGTTGTCTTTAAAAGGGTGTGATCCCGATCAATGTGCGCTGGCATCGCTTTCGTGTTCTTCGGCGAATGCCATGAATACCTTCAGGTCCAGCACGTCCAGCTTGATCTGGGCGATGAACGCCGAGAAGGCCAGGTTGGCAGCCAGGATACGCAGATCAGAGGCCCAGGCCGGAAGGTAGACCGGTGCCTTGAGCCAGCCGGAGTCGAACAGTGGCGCCAGACGCAGGGTGTCAGCCAGGCTGAGGCGCCCTGCAAACAAATGCCCGACCAGTTCCGGCCGGTTATCGCGGATTGCAATGCGCAGCAGGGTGTGGACGCCGAGCAACCCGGTCAGGTAAGCGGCGTCCTTGGTAAACGCCGAACCGCCACGCAGATCGACGCCACGGAACACCCGTTGGGTTGAGCGGAAGGACTCTTCTTGTGTCTGCCCGGCCGCCAGGAAACCTTCGAACACCTGGATGAAGTCGGCGCCCTCCAGCGCCTGCTGGACGGCGAGTACGCGCAGGGCCAGGCGACGCAAGCGGTTGATGTCCATGCTGCCGGTGAACAGTTCGGCCAGGGTGGCAATGCCTTCCTGAGTCTGGGTCGTGCGCGGTGCGCCCAGACCCAGGCTTATGAGGTTGGGCTGCCGCGCGCCGTTTTGTGCCGTGGCGATATGCACGAAGGCTTCGTGTTGCAACAGCTGATTTTTGTCCAGCTCCGAGAACAGTGCGCTGGCCCGCAGGCGAATGCGACTCGATCCGGCGATGGCCTTGGCGGCCAGGTTCGGATCGAGCACGACCGTAATTTGTCCGACGCCGAAGAAGCGGTCCAGTTCCGGTTGAAGCCAGGCGGCGAACGCCTTGGCCGGAATTTCGGCCGGGCTTGGTGGAATCTGCGCACCGCCCAGCAGGGCGTCGGTGGTCTTGAGGAAGAAATTGGCCGCGTCGAGCATGCTCAGTTGCAAGCGCGTGTAATAGAAGTCCGGACGTCGGTACAGCGCTGACGAATAGTGGGTAAACGCCGGGGTTCCAATGGCGCCCAGCATGTGTCCGGCCGTGGCATAGCTACGGGCGGTCATGGCGAGGAAATTCCCGGCCGGATGCCCCACATCGCAGCGGCTGATAAAGGTTTCCAGGGCGGCGATATCGGCACTGTGGTCGCGGGGCTGCAACTCGACCCTGGGCAGTTCGGCACGCCCGCCGCGCCATTTCGCCAGGAAGTCTTCCTCGACCCCATCCGGCCAGGACAGGGCATCGAGCACGCGGATCTTGCGGGTCAGACCGGGCAGGGCAGCATCGAGCTCGGACAGGCTGGCGGCGCTCATGGATATCTCCTTGAGGGACGAAGTGACGTTACAAAAGCTTAGTCGTCGCGCGCAGTTACGTGTTGAGCTGGCTACGTGTTGAGCTGGCGGGTCGCCCGGGCGAAGTCGATGAATGCCTTGAGCGCTGCCGGCACATGGCGGCGACTCGGGTAATACAGGTGCAGGCCCGGATAGTAGGGGCACCAGTCGGCCAGCACCTGGATCAGGCGCGCATCGGCCAGATACCTGCCAACCATGTCCTCGAACACATAGGCCAAACCCACACCTTGCAATGCCGGCCCGATCATCAGGCTGACATCGCCGAGTGTGAGCGGGCCACTGACTTCGATTTCCTGGGTGATCCCACCGCGTTCGAATTCCCACCGGTACATCGCGCCGCTGGGGAAGCGGTGGCGGATGCACGGCAGGCCATGCAAGTCCTCGGGTTTGTGTGGTGCGACATGCCGTTCGAAGAATGCCGGTGAGCCCACGACCACCGAGCGCATGTTCGGCCCGATGGGCAGTGAAACCATGTCGGCTTCCAGGCGATTGCCAAAGCGTACCCCCGCGTCAAAACCGCCGGCGACCACGTCCACCAAGGCGTCGCTCTCGACGATCTCCAGGCGGATATCCGGGTACGCCTGCAAGAACTGGCTGACAATCGGCAGCAACACCAACTCACACGCCTGTCGACCTGCGGTAATGCGCAGGTTGCCTGAGGGCTTGTCGCGAAAGTTGTTGAGGTCTTCCAGTGCATCGTCGATGTCACGAAAGGCCGGTTTCAGCCGGGCGTAAAGCCGTTCCCCGGCGTCAGTCAAGGCCACGCTGCGGGTGGTGCGGTTGAACAACCGTACGCCCAGGCGATTCTCCAGGGCACGCAATGAGTGACTAAGGGCCGAGGGCGTGAGGCCGAGCTCCACTGCCGCCCGACTGAAGTTCAGGTGCCGGGCGATGCACAGGAAAATCGACAGGTCGGCGGTGGAGGGGGATTTCATTTGTGAGCGCCTTTCACTAAGACATGCAAAATTGCTGGGATTATCACATCAGTAGCACGCGCTTAAAGTCGCATCAACTCATCGAGAAGGCCCGGCAATGTCGCACGGGTCGCTGACAGGAGGAGTTGAAATGCGTACCTGGTTCATTACTGGCGCTTCCCGTGGTTTTGGCACCCTCATCGCAGAACACGCCTTGCGTGCCGGCGACGCCGTTATCGCCACTGCCCGCAATCCACAAGACATCACTGATCGCCTGGGTGATTACCCGAACCTGCTCGCCGTGCGGCTGGACGTCACTCGCGAGGAAGAGGCGCATCAGGCTGTCGCAGAAGGCATCAAGCGTTTCGGGCGCATTGACGTGCTGATCAACAACGCCGGTTTCGGTGTGCTGGGCGCGGTGGAAGAAACCAGTGCCAGCGAAACGGAGCGTCTGTTCGCCACCAACGTGTTCGGTGTACTCAATGTCACCCGCGCCGTACTGCCGCACATGCGGCGCCAGCGTAGTGGTCATGTCATCAACATCTCATCGATCGGCGGCTATCAGGCCTACATGGGCTGGGGTGTCTACGGCTCCACCAAGTTTGCGGTGGAGGGCATTACCGAAGCGCTGCATCAGGAACTGGCGCCCTTGGGCATCCATGCGACGGTTGTCGAGCCCGGGTTCTTCCGCACCGACTTCCTGGACGAGCAGTCGCTGATCAAGACCGCCCTGGAACTGCCGGACTACGAGGAAACCGTCGGCAAGATGCGCCAGTTTGCCGAAGGCGCCAACCATGCGCAGCCTGGCGATCCGGTGAAGTTTGCCGAAGCGATGCTCGCGCTGGTCAACGCCCCAGAGCCACCACAACGCCTGGCGCTGGGCAGCGACACCGTGGCCCGAATCGAGGCGAAAAACCGCTTTGTGCAGGCGGAACTGACCGAATGGAAAGCGCTGGCGCTGTCCACCGACTTCAAGGTCTGACGTGGCGGCCCAACGCTGGTTTCAACAGGTGCGTAAAAACCGGGCGAGTCCCGGTTTTTGCGTTTGTGCAGATAAGCTCACGCCGCTCTTTATTCCATGACCGGTGCCGGCTCTTTCTGTGTCTGGGGGCTTGGGGCTTTGATAATCAGCAACAATGGCATGACCGCCAGTGACAACAGCATCAGCAGCTTGAAGTCGTCCACGTAGGCGATCCAACTGGCTTGCACGTTGACCAGGGCGTCCAGGGTGGCGCGGCCGGAGGCGGCCATCGGGTCCAGGTAACTCTTGATCGACCCTGCGTCGAAGGCCCGGTTGAAAGGCGTGACGTAGGCACCTATCTGCTCATGGTTAGCCTGGATGTTCTGGGTGAGCAGCACGGTCACGATGGAGATCCCGACGCTGGAGCCGACATTTCGCGACAGGCTGTAAAGCCCGGTGCCTTCGGCGCGCAAGGAGGCGGGCAGGGTCGCGAAGGCAACCGTGGTCAGTGGCACAAACAGCATGCCCAGGCTGGTGCCCTGGATGAAGCCCGCCCAGATGACGGTTTGCATCGACACATCAGGCGTCCAGCCGGTCATCAACCCCATCGACAGCGCTGACAATCCCAGGCCCGTCAGCAGTAACAGGCGGGTATCGACTTTGCCCAACAGTCGGCCGGCGAGGAACATGGTCAGCATCGTGCCCAGGCCTCGCGGGCCCATCACCATGCCGGCGGTCAGCACCGGATAGCCCATCAGGGTTTGCAGGTAAGGCGTCATCAGCGCCAGTGAGGCCAGGTAGGTAATACCGACGATGAAAATGAAGATGACGCTGATCGAAAAATTGCGATCCTTGAACAGCTTGGGACTGATAAAGGGGGTGTCTGTGGTGAAGGTGTGGACCAGGAACACATACAAGGCGACAGCGGCCACGATCGCTTCGACCAGGATTTCACCGGAAGCGAACCAGCCCAGTTGCTCACCCCGGTCCAGGAACAGTTGCAGGGCCATGATCGCCACGCTCAGCGAGCCGAAGCCGAGCCAGTCCAGGCGGGTCGTGGTGTCGGTGGTCGTTTCGCTGACGTAATAGACGATCCCGGCCAGCGCCAGCATTCCGATGGGCAAATTGATGAAGAACACCCAGCGCCAACTGAAGTGCTCAGTCAGCCAGCCACCGAGCATCGGCCCCAGCACGGGGCCGACCATGACCGACACACCGAACAGCGCCATGGCCGAACCGCGCTCCTTGAGGCTGTAGATGTCCAGCAGAATGCCTTGGGACAGAGGCACCAGCGCCGCGCCCGCCAGGCCCTGCAGCAGGCGGGCGAGAACGATTTCTTCCAGCGACTGCGCCAGGCCGCAAAGGATCGACGAGACCACAAAACCGATAATCGCCCACAGCAGCACGCGTTTGCGCCCGAAGCGTCGGGCCAGAAAGGCAGACGGCGGCGTCATGATTGCAGCGGCGACGATGTAGGACGTCAGCACCCAGTTGATCTGGTCGGAACTGGCCGAGATGCTGCCTTGCATGTAGGGCAGGGCGACGTTTGCAATGGTAGTGTCGAGCGCTTGCATGATCACGGCCAGCACGACGCACGCGGTGATCATCCCGCGATGGGCCACGGGTTCGGTCGCTGCCGGGTCATTCATGGGCCAGAGCCGGGGCAGAGACCTTGTCCGCCAGCAGCCCCGAGAACAGGTGCGGCAGGCCACGGGCCGAGCCAGTGTCGATTTCTGCCTGCACGCTCATGCCGGTGCGCAGCGGCGGTTTTTCTCCGGCGTCATCGATGCTGATGCGCACGGGAATCCGTTGCACGACCTTGACCCAGTTGCCCGTGGTGTTTTGCGCGGGCAGCAACGAGAAGCTCGAACCCGACGCCGGGCTGATGCTGTCGACGGTGCCGTGCCACTGCACGCCGGGGTAGCTGTCGACGCTGATCTGGACGGACTGGCCGGGTTTCATGTGGGTCAGTTCGGTTTCCTTCGGCGACGCCGCGACCCACAGGTGGTCGGCCGACACCAGGCTGATGCCCGATTGTGGTGGTTGCAGGTACGAGCCGACTTGCAGCGAATCGACGTTGGTCACGACTCCGTCAAACGCAGCCCTGACCACCGAGTTGTTCAGGTTGCGCTGTGCTTCGTCGACGGCGGCCTGGGCAACCAGATACGTGGACTGTTGTTCGACGGGGGTTGCGATATTTCCACCGAGTTGCGCCAGCACCATTTGTGCAGTGGCCTTGGCCACGGTGATTTTTTGCCGGGTGCTGTCCAGCGCATGCCTGGCATCGTCGTAGTTGGTTCTGGAAACCGCGGATACGCTGAGCAGGGTTTGCTGACGCTGGAAGCTGGCCTGGTAGTAGGCAAGGTCGATTTGCGCCTGGTCGATTTCGGCCTGCGCCTGCTTGTAATTGGCCTGGAGATTGAGGA
The DNA here is from genome assembly GCF_047304225.1 of Pseudomonas sp. Pseusp3. Taxonomy (NCBI): domain Bacteria; kingdom Pseudomonadati; phylum Pseudomonadota; class Gammaproteobacteria; order Pseudomonadales; family Pseudomonadaceae; genus Pseudomonas; species Pseudomonas sp. Pseusp3. The sequence continues at coordinate 12,246 of NZ_JBGLYV010000111.1, forward strand.
TCTGGTTACGCACATTGCTCAGTTGCGCCCTGGCACTGGCCAACGCAATCTCAAAGGGTTCGGGCTTGAGGGTGAACAGGACCTGGCCCTTGACCACCCGCTGGTTGTCCTTTACATCAACCGAGGCGACAAGCCCCGAGACATCGGTGGAGACGCCGACATGGTCGGCTTGTATGTAGGCATTGTCGGTGGAAATGATCTGCCCGCCCGTTACATACAGATAGCCGCCGACCACCAGCACGATGGGGAGCAAGGCGAAGAGCGTGGTGCGCACGAGTTGCCGTCTCTCAATCATGACGATGCTCCTGTTCTTCAACGGGAAGATTGCAGGCTTCGATCAGGTTGGACCTCATCCGCTTCATCATCTGCAGTAGCAGTTGTTCCTCCTCGGCAGAGAATCCGCGCGTGGCTTCCTGACGGGTAACCCGGCCCATGTCCCGCATGAGTTGCAGCAGCGGATGGGCCTGCTCGGTCAAAAACAGCAGGGACAGGCGTCGATCCGTAGGGTGGCGACGTCGCTCGACCAAACCGCGCTCGGCCATCTTGTCCAGCAGACGCACGAGGGTGATTGATTCGAGCTCCAGTAAATCCGCGAGCCCTTTTTGATGAATGCCTTCATGGGTCGACAGCATGGCCAGCACCTGCCACTGCGAGCGAGTGAGGCCGACATGCCGCGCGCGTTGTTCAAACCGCTTGCGCATCAGCCGGGCGCTGTCATGCAGGGCAAAACCAAGGGTCAATGGGTCGGTCATGGTGAAATCTGCCGCAGGGGAGTTAGCTCATCATAGTTGAGCTTGTAATTAGTGAGCTATCTATATTTGCAAAATAATTGAGGTGAATCGATTCTCTCGACGGAGCCAGGGTGGCTGGCAGTGAGCGGCATCTTTCAGTACTCCGTGAGCGTGCCTTTCGAAGTGCCTTACGGCCGGTAAACCCGACCTCAGAGCAGGCTCCACGACACCCCGACGTACATCGCCATGCCTTCTCCGGGTGTGGATCGTGCCGCGTCCAGCCCTTTGTCGTCGTAGCCCGGCGTGACGGTGGCGGCATAGTGCTTGTCGGTCAGGTTGCGCAGGTCCAGCCAGGTCTGCCAGTCGCCCTTGGGGGCGTTGTAGCCCAGGGTCGCACCGAATATGGCGTAGGGATCGGCGTAGTAGCTGTTGGCGTAGTCGACGGCCACTTTGGACGCCCATTGCGTGTTGAGTGCGGCGAAAAAGCCTTGTGGCCAGTCGTAGCGCAGTTCGCCCTGGTAATAGTGCATCGGCAGGCCCGGCAGGCGGTTGTCGCCAAAGCGGTCATCGTCGCGATAGTGGAAGTCACTGAAGGTATAGCTCTGGCGCAGGCTCAATTGGCCGCCATCATCCGGTGACCAGAGCGGGCTCAGCAGGCTGGCTTCCACGCCCTGGTGCACGGTGGGGCTGGCGTTGAGCTCGTAGGGCGTGGTGGCATTGGCATCCGGCAACACCGAAAGCAATTCATGGCGCACCTGGGCGTAGTACCAGGCCAGGCTCCATTGCCCCAAGGTGCTGTCACCGCGGCCACCGATTTCCAGGGTGGTGGCGGTCTGGTTTTGCAGCTTCACCGGATCGCGCTGGGCTCCGGTGGCGACGCCGCTGCCTGCAGGGAGTCGAATGTTGGAGCTATAGATCAGCGACCAGGGGTGTGGCGCCTCGACCGAGCGGCTGAGATTGCCGAACAGTTGCAGGTCAGGTGTCAATTGATAGCGCAGGCCCACGCGCGGGGCGTAGTCCCAGTCGTGCAGGCTGGTCTTGCCACCTTCCTGCGGGTAGGTGACGTCGCTTTCACGGCGGGTGTAGATCGCAGCGAGGCCGGTGGTCAGCCACAGGTCGTCGGCGATCTCCAGGTCATTGCCGGCATGCAGGACGGTGTCCGAGCCCTGATAGGTGAAGTTGCGAATCGGCGTGCCCGGCGCGTAACCGGCAGTGTTGCCGGTGGGGATGCGCACGAACTCGCTGGCGCCGGCATTGGGCAGGTGTCTGGTCACGCGCAGGCCCAGCGTGCTTTGGCTTTGCAGACCCCAGAGCGTGTCGCGACGCTTGTAGTCGAAGGTGCCGCTGACGTCGGTGTATGCCACCTTCAGGCGGTTTGGTCCCTCGCTCAAGTCCATGGGATAGTCGTGGTAGACCAGGCCGGTCTGGATGCTCGAATCGTCATCGATGTACCAGGTGGTCTTGTTGCCGATAAACGTGCTGCCCGGCTCGTCGCGGCGGTCATCCCGCGCCACGTAGGCGGGGTTGGCCGCCCGAGGGTCGTGCTCGATGGAGTGCTTGGTCACGCGTCCCGCGAGCTCGTTGTCGGTCTGGCGGTGGCGCAGGTAGAAGCGTGTTTCCAGGTCGGGATTGAGGCGATAACCGAAGTTGGCGATGACGCCTTGGCTCTCGCTGGCCGTATGGTCCTGGTAGCCGTCGGCGTTTGCCTCGGTCATGGCCACGTAGTAATCGAAGTCGCCGAGCACTTGCCCGGAACTGACCTGGCGCTGGAGGTAGCCGTGGCTGCCGGTCGCGTAGCGCACCTGCAACAACGGTGAGTCGTAGCCAGTGTGGCTGACGTAATCGATGGCACCGCCCAGGGCCAGTGCGCCCCGGTCGAATCCGTTGGCGCCGCGCAGCACTTCCACATGGTCGAGCCACAGCGGTTCCAGCAATTCATAGGGCGTGCCGCCAGGGCCGGTCAGAGGCAGACCGTCGAGCATGGCGTACAGTCCCGAGGCGTGGGCACCCGGTGCACGGTTGATGCCCGATCCGCGGATCGAAATCTTCACCCCTTCGTTACCCGCCGACTGGGCATGGATCCCGGGCTGGTAAGCCAGCACATCCTGGTTGCTGGCCACGCGCCCCTGCAGCGGGCGGCGCAGGTCGACCACATTGGTACCGCCGGGCACCTGGGCCAGCCGCGCCTTGGCGGCCTCGATCGTCTGGTCTTCGTCGCTCCGGTCCTCAGCCCCGATCAGCACTTGTCCCAGTTCCAGGCTCTGAGCCTCGGTCATGGCCGGACAAACAAGGGCCAGGCCCAGCAAGGCAGCGGGCAAGGATTCAGGCGAGGGCATTGGGGAAACTCCAGACATACGGCAACGGGCAATGAACAGTGCGACGCATGAAAGGACGAAGGAAACACATGGCAATCGCAGGAATCATTCCGGGCTATGCCGGCCTGACAACGCAGCAGATTCATGAAAAGGGGGAGGGAGCAGGAGGCCGCATTCTTGCTACGGTGATTCGGGACGTGAAGCAGCCCTTCGCGAAAGGCTGCTTACTATTGTGGATTCAACGGGGTGATTCAACGAATTGGATTCTTGTAACCAGGATCCCGGCTAAACCCACACAGCGGCACCTTGGGTGCAGCATTTGAAGCTTGAGGCCGTACATTTCCGACGGCCTCGGGACTTGCTACACGGATCAGCTATTGCTGTGATCGGCGGCCTTGGCTTTGCTTTCGGCTACAGCGGCTTCAGCTTTCTGCTTCTGGGCAACCTGGAAGGCTTCCATCGAGACTTTCCGGGCCGACTCCATGCGAGTGAAGGTACGATCACCGCCACCTGTGGCCATTGCCAGGGAAGAAGCGGTCAGGGCGGCGACTACGAAGAGAACTTTCATGGATTTCATTTGGGTTTCCTCAAATTGAGAGTTGGTAAATAACTAGAATTTGTAAATAACGAATAGCGGTATGTATCTGCTAACGCAGAACCTGCCTGTTCAACCTGGCTTTACCATCAAGCCAGGGCGGCGTGTCGTGCGCTCCAGGTGTCTTGTTCCAGACGTCCTTCGCTGCCTTTGTTTTTTGCATAGGCGGTGAGCAGTACCATCGTCGCGAATCCACCGACGATGAGAACCGGATAGGCTGCCAGCAACTCGACCAGCGAGTATTTCCAGGCCAGCGGACGACCAACACCCAGCATGGCGGCATAGAACCACGACACCGCAGAGAGCGCACCGGAGAACAGCGCCAGCATGCGCAGGTTGAAGGAAAGATTAAGTAACGAACCGGCTTTTTTCAGCGCCGGCAATACAGCGCTATGCAACACGAAGCCGTTAAAGGTCAACAGTACAACGATCCCGATCTTGGCTTGCAGTTTTGGATTGAGGAAATACTCCATCCCCTTGCCGGCATAATCGATCCCGACAATACCAATGCCCGTAATCCAAAGGGCCCAAAGTGCAAGTACTACGGTTTTTTGCAGGCTTTCCATGTGTGCGTCATCATGGTGACCTGACGCATCTCCCTTCAGGAGTTGCTTGACCATTGCGACGTCACTGGTCAATACCAGGCCGATTGCCACACAGCAGGCGATAAGGTGGAAATACACAACGCCCAAACGAACATATTCCACGGCTGGCGAAGAAAGAAAACTAAGATCCATGGTTGCCTCTTTGTTTTAATAGTGAATCAACATGACGCTCGGCACGGATTAATTGGAATTTTCCGTTGCGGATGGCAGTCAATATCCACTCATTACTATTAATTAATCTTGCGGCGTTACGCGGCCAAGATAAATGTGAGTTTCACGAATGAACTATTAGTTAGTCATTCGACACTTCCATTTTTAGGTAACAAAAAACCCCAATCGCACTTGGTGCATATGAGGTTTAACTTCCGCTTCTGGGGGTCAGGTGAGGGTCAGAGCCGGTGTCACCTGCTGCGTATTCTGAACGGAAAAACCCGTCTCCGTTCATTTTTTGATCAGTTTTACTGACCAACGGCAGTGTCCATGGCTGATTGTACATTGCCATCTTTGGCGACGCGGCCCGCGTCGTTACTGGCTTTTCGACGAGTCGGAAGGTAGTCGATAGCACCGCCGATTTTTTCGTCTTTTTTTCCGGATTGCATGGGGAAAATCGGAGAGGTATGACCAAATCAGCCATGAAAAACCCCTTGGTCTGGTTAACCAACCAGTTAAAAGCACTGCCATTTTCCCCTCGAAAAAGCACATTTTCGGCATGGCCACAGTGGATGATTTTATATTGTGACCGGCAGCAATCGACCAATGGTCAGACATTCGCCTGGCTTTACCCGATGATGCACCGTTGTTGCCCCCTATTGAACATTGCGCTGCTCAAGCATTCCGTTCGATTGAAAAACTGAGTTGGCTGGCGGCCGCCGCTACGATGACTGTCGATCGTCATGACAGGTCAAGAATCGGGCCCCCCCCCCGGGGGGGGGCAAAAGGGGGGAGAGTTTTGGCGAATTGCCGGAGCGGGCCCAAAAAAAGGGGACCATAAGGAAATACAGCAGGGAAAGCCCGGGGGGGGTGTAATAGGTTTGGTTTTGTCCGGGGGTTT
>NZ_JBGLYV010000112.1:0-17486 GCF_047304225.1 Pseudomonas sp. Pseusp3
GTGTGTCAGTTGACACGTGTATTGCCTGACACACCGCTTTCGCGAGCAAGCCCGCTCCCACATGGGTTCGTCGCTATGTGGCGTCTCGTGCATGAATAAACTGCAAATGCTGCGTCTTCCGCCATGTTATGGCCGAGCTTAGGCTTGGGACAACCTATTTGCGGAGTCGCGAGAGAATGAAGTCCATATCGATTCGGGGAGCCTTGGCCAGCCTGTCGTTATCCATGTTGCTGTCGTCCCTGGGCACCAGCATTGCCAACGTTGGCCTACCGGCATTGGCCGAGGCGTTTTCAGCGTCGTTCCAGGCCGTGCAGTGGGTGGTGCTCGCCTACTTGCTGAGCATCACGGTGTTGATCGTCAGCGTTGGCCGGCTCGGCGATCTCATTGGGCGGCGGCGGTTGCTGCTGATCGGCATTGCGCTGTTTACCGTTGCCTCGATCCTGTGCGCAATGGCGCCCGGTCTGTGGCTGTTGATTGCTGCCCGGGCGTTACAGGGCATCGGCGCGGCCACCATGATGGCGTTGTCCATGGCAATGGTGAGCGCGGCAGTGCCCAAGGAAAAAATGGGCAGTGCGATGGGCGTGCTCGGCACGATGTCGGCAGTCGGCACTTCCCTGGGGCCGACACTTGGCGGCGTGCTGATCGCACAAGTGGGATGGCAGGGGATTTTTCTGCTCAACGTACCCTTGGGTGTCCTGGCGCTCGGGCTTGCCTGGCGCTTTTTGCCAGTGGATCGCCACGAGATGACGTCCAATCGGCCAGACTTCGACGCACTCGGCACGCTGGTATTGGTCCTGACCCTGCTGGCCTACACGCTGGCCATGACCCTTGGGCACGGCAGCTTCGGCCCGCTCAATACCGCGCTGCTGCTGGTCGCGGTGATCGGCTTGATCCTGTTCGTGTTGGTCGAGCAGACGGCCACGTCGCCGCTGGTCAAACTGACGATGTTGCGCAACCCGCGGCTGAGCGCAGGGTTCGCCATGAGCACCCTGGTGACCACGGTCGTCATGGCCACCCTTGTGGTCGGCCCGTTCTATCTGTCGGGTGCGCTGGGTTTGAAGGCGGTGAGTGTCGGGCTGGTGATGTCGGCCGGCCCGCTGGTGGCGGCATTGGCCGGTGTGCCCTGCGGGCGGCTGGTCGACCGACTGGGCGCGCAGCGTTCGAGTGCGGTCGGGTTGATTGCCATGTTGGCCGGCGCAGCCATCCTGCCGGCCGTGCCGATGAGCCTCGGCGTACTCGGCTACCTCGCGCCGCTGGTGGTGCTCACGGCCGGCTATGCGCTGTTCCAGGCGGCGAACAATACCGCCGTGCTGTCGGACATTGCGCCAGAACAACGTGGCGTGATCTCCGGTCTGCTCGGTCTGTCACGCAACCTGGGGTTGATCACCGGCGCTTGCGTGATGGGCGCGGTGTTCGCCTTCGCCACGGCCAGCAGCAACATTGTGCAGGCACCACCGGAAGCGGTCGCGCAGGGGATGCGGGTCACGTTCGCCGTCGCGGCGGCACTGGTTGTCGTGGCCCTGGTCATCGGCACGCTCAGTCAATGGGGGTCACGGCGCCTGGCAACCTCGTGCTGAAAAACGGCGCGACTGTCGTGAAAACGACCTGTTTGCGCTGAACGCGAAGCCTCGCGAGTTTTCTGTTGAACGAGTGTTCAGTCTCGACTATGTTGGGGGCCACCTTCCCCCGGCTGGTTGCGGGCTTGCGTTTCTTCAATTCGAACGAGGCACTGGCATGCGGTTTTCACCCTTTGTTGAGCGGATCAGTGGCCAAGGCGTTGCCGCCTGGGATATTCACTACGCGGCCAATGCGGCGCAGCGCAACGGCGAGGACGTGATCATCCTCAGCGTCGGCGACCCGGATTTCCCCACCCCCGATTTCATTACCGACGCCGCCATCCACGCCTTGCGCGAAGGGGATACCCACTACACCGAAATCGCCGGCCGCCAGGCCCTGCGCGAGGCCATTGCCGCCCGCTACAGCCGGTTGACCGACCGCGAACTGCAGGCGTCCAACGTCATTCTCACGGCCGGTGCGCAGAACGCGTTGTTTGCCACCTCAATGTGCCTGCTTGGTGCCGGCGACGAAGTGATCGCCTTCGATCCGATGTACGTGACCTACGAAGCGACGCTCAAGGCGTCCGGCGCCACGCTGGTGCGGGTGCCCTGTGCGGCGGACTCGGGTTTCCGCCTCGATGCCGCCGTGTTGGCCAAGGCCATTACCCCGCGCACCCGGGCGATTTTCTTCTCCAACCCGAACAACCCCACTGGCGTGGTGCTCAACCGCGAAGAGCTGCAAGCAATCGCCGACCTCGCCATCGCCCATGACCTGTGGGTGGTGGTCGACGAGGTCTACGAGAGCCTCGCCTACGAGCGCGAACACCTCAGCCTGGCAGCGTTGCCGGGCATGGCCGAGCGCTGCGTGGTGATCGGCAGCCTGTCGAAATCCCATGCCATGACCGGTTGGCGCATCGGCTGGGTCGTGGCCAACGAAGCCCTGGTCAATCATGTCGAAACCCTGGTGTTGAGCATGCTCTACGGCCTGCCCGGGTTTGTCATGGAAGCGGCGCTCAAGGCCGTGCAGGCCTTTGATGAAGTCACCCACGGCATGCGCGAGATCTATCGTCGGCGCCGCGATCTGGTGGTGTCCGGCCTGGCCGATTGCCCGGGCATCAGCGTGCTCAACCCCGATGCCGGCATGTTCGTGCTGGTCGACGTGCGTGCTACCGGCCTGACGTCGCTGGAGTTCGCCTGGCGCCTGCTGCGCGAAGCCGGTGTCTCGGTGCTGGATGCGGCGGCATTCGGTGAGCCGGCCCAGGGTTTTGTAAGGCTTTCGTTCACCCTGAGTGAAGAGCGACTGGCCCAGGCATGCCAACGCATTCGCGACTTTGTCCGGGTGCTGAACGGCGAAGCACCGAGGCCAGTGATCGGCACGGTGACCAGTACCGCAACCGTCGAACCGGCAGCGGCCAAGACCATGATCGAGGTCGATCGCCTGCACAAACGCTTCGGCAATATCGAAGTGCTCAAGGGCGTTTCCCTGACCGCCCGCGAGGGCGAAGTGATCTCCCTGATCGGTGCCAGCGGCTCGGGCAAAAGTACCTTGCTGCGCTGCATCAACATGCTCGAAGTGCCGGACCAGGGCCGTATCCTGGTCGATGGCGAAAGCATTCACCTCAACCAGAATCGTCCCGGCGCACCGCTGGTGTCGGACGCCAAACAGCTGGTACGCATCCGTTCCAGCCTGGGCATGGTGTTTCAGAACTTCAACCTCTGGCCCCATCGCACGGTGCTGGAAAACCTCATCGAAGCGCCGACCCAGGTCCTGCGTGAAAGCCGTGCGGAGGCCACCGAACGGGCCGAAGCCCTGCTCGAACGCGTCGGGCTTGCGGCCAAGCGCAACGAGTACCCGGCGTTTCTCTCCGGGGGACAGCAACAACGGGTGGCCATCGCCCGGGCCCTGGCCATGCGGCCCAAGGTCATGCTGTTCGATGAACCCACCTCGGCACTCGACCCGGAACTGGTCGGGGAAGTGCTGCGGGTGATCCGCTCCCTCGCCGAAGAAGGCCGGACCATGATTCTGGTGACTCATGAAATGGCCTTCGCACGCGATGTCTCTTCCAAAGTCGCCTTCCTGCATCAAGGGCTGATCGAGGAAACCGGTTCGCCGGACGAAGTGTTCGTACACCCACGCAGCGAGCGCTGCCGACAATTCGTCAACGCTCATCAGACTCGCTAACTCATCATAAAAAGACGGGAAAACAACATGGGAAATCGACGTTTTGCAAACTGGTTGACCGGTGCGGCCTGCGTATTGCTGGCTGGCATGAGTGCGGCACAGGCGCAGCCGATCAGGTTCGCGGTGGCAGCCGAACCCTATCCGCCGTACACAGAGAAGCAGGCCAACGGTGAATGGAAGGGCTTTGAAGTCGACCTGATCCACAAGCTGTGCAGCGAAATGAAAGCCGATTGCGAGATCAAGGAAGTGGCGTGGGACGGCATCATTCCGTCGCTGCTGGCGAAGAAGATCGACGTGATTTTTTCCTCGATGTCGGTGACCGAAGAACGCGAAAAACAGATCGCCTTCAGCAAGGCCTACTACGATTCGGCGATTGCCGTGGTCGGCCCGAAAGAGTCGTCGGTGAAGAAGTACCCGGATGACCTCAAGGGCAAGATCATCGGCGTGCAGAACTCGACCGTGAGCGCCAGTTACCTGAAGACCTACTACGAAAAAATCGCCGACGTTAAGTACTACGACACCCAGGACTCGGCCAACGCCGACCTGATTGCCGGCCGCATCGACCTGATGATGGCCGACGGCACTGCCATGGCCGCGTTCGTCAAGACCCCGGATGCCAAGGACCTGGCCTACCTCGGCACCGTGCCATATGACCCGATCTTCGGCAAAGGCGTGGGCGCTGGCTTGCGCAAGGACGACACCGAACTCAAGGCCAAACTGGACAAGGCCATCCAGCAATTGCTGGCGAGCAAGGACTACGACGACCTCTCCCAAAGCTACTTCGGCACCAGCGTGAAACCTGCGTTCTGATGAACTGAACGCAACCCCCTTGTAGGAGCGAGCTTGCTCGCGATGAACGCAAGTGCGCCGCGGTTTTTCTGAATGACCGCGTCATCGTTGACGTTTTTCGCGAGCAAGCTCGCTCCTACAGGGGGCCGTGTCCTCCAATTGGAGAGTGAAATGCCGGCAATGTTCGATCTGATCAATTTCACCGAACAGGGATGGGGCAGTGCGCTGTTGAAGGGGCTCTGGATGACCCTGCAGATTTCTGCCGGGGCCTTTGTGCTCGGGCTGGCCATCGGGCTGGTGGTGGCTTGCCTCAAGCTTGGCGCGCCGAAGCCGATTGCGGCGCTGATGCGCGGCTACACCACATTGTTCCGGGCGGTTCCGGAGTTGCTGCTGATCCTGTTGCTGTACTACGTCGGCTCCATGCTCCTCAATTCGCTGATGACCCGACTCGGCTACGGCGTGGTGAATGTCAGCGGTCCGCTGGCGGCCATCGTGGTGCTGGGGCTGGTGCAGGGCGCCTACGCCTCGGAGATTTTCCGCGCGGCGATCCAGGCGATTCCCTTCGGCCAGATCGAAGCGGCCAAGGCGTTCGGCCTGAACGGTTTCGGCCTGTTCCGGCGGGTCACGCTGCCGATCATGGCGCCTTACGCCATGGCCGGGATGGCCAACCTGTGGATCAACCTGATCAAGGACAGTGCGCTGATCAGCGTGGTCGGCACCAACGAGCTGCTGTACACCGCCAAGCAAGGCGCGGGGTCGACGCGCCATTATCTGTTGTTCTACCTCACGGCTGCCGCGTTGTATTACGCGGTGACGTTGGCGTCGAACTATCTTTCGGGACGGTTGGAGCGACGCATTCGTCGCTGGATGCCTCTTGTTGACTGAACCGGCAGAGAGAATGAAATGATTCCAGCGTGGATAGTTGAATACGCGGCACTGTTGGGCCGGGGGCTGCAAACCACTCTCGCAATCCTGTTGGTCTCCAGTGTGTTCGGTTTTGCCCTGGCGATCCTGGTGGCGCTGGCGCGGATCTCGAAAAACAAGGTGATCGCCAAGGTCAGCCTGTTCTACACCAGCGTGACCCGCGGGACGCCGTTGCTGATCCAGATCTACATTTTCTACTACGGCCTGGGCAGCCTGTTTGCCCAGTTCCCGCTGATTCGCGGCAGCTTCCTCTGGCCGTACCTGCGCGACGGATACTGGTACATCGTGTTCGCCCTGGTGGTGTCGGTCGGGGCTTATGTCGGCGAAGTGATTCGCGGTGGCCTGCTGGCGGTACCGAAGGGCGAAATGGAAGCGGCCTCGGCGTTTGGCATGACCGCGCGCCAGTCCTTGCTGCGGGTGCGCTTGCCCCGGGCGATGCGCTTGTTGCTGCCGACCCTGGCCGGGGAAACCGTGATGCTGCTCAAGTCCACGGCACTGGCCTCGACCATCGCCGTGATCGACCTGCTCGGCGCCGCCAACGTGGTCCGCGCGCAAACCCTGCAGGTGTACGAACCCTTGTTGCTGGTGGCCGGTGTGTATGTCTGCCTGACGTTCCTGATCGAAGCGCTGTTTGCCTTTGCCGAGCGGCGCGGGACGCCCGTGCGCAGGTCAGCCTGATGAGTTCGCCAAGAGTTGACCGCTCGCTGCAGGGCATTGGCCTGTGCACGTTGGGTTATGCATTCCTGTCGCTGCAGGATGCGGTCATCAAGTGGCTGGTGGCCGACTATTCGGTGGTCACCATTCTGTTCTGGCGCGCCGCCGTGGTGGTCGTGGCAGTGTTGCTGGCGGGGCGTTTGCGCGTTATCCAGCGGGCCTGGCACTCACCGAGCCGGCGCCTGCTAGTGGTGCGCGGCTTGCTGTCGATCGTGGCCTGGGTGCTGTACTACACGGCGGCCCGGGACCTGACCCTGGCCGAGATGACCACGTTGTACTTTTCCGCACCGATCATGGTCACGGTACTGGCGGCGGTGATTCTCAAGGAGCGCGCCAGCGGCTGGCAGTGGTTCAGCCTGATCGTCGGTTTTGTCGGAGTGGTCATTGCCTGTCGCCCCGACAACATGACCGACCCGTTGCCGATCGTCCTGACCCTGCTGGCGGCGATGTGCTGGGCGTTCACCTACATCCAGTTGCGCCAGGTTGACGAACAGACGTCAGTGCTGGAGCAGATGCTGATCACCAACGTGGTGTTCGTGATTTGCATGATGGTCGCGTTGCCATGGACCCACACGCCATCGCCGACGCCCGCCTGGCTGGGCATGCTCGGCGCCGGCCTGGTGGGCGGCATCGGCCAGTTCCTGTTGTTCGCCAGTTTCCGCCGCGCCACCGCGACCTTGCTCGCGCCGTTCGAATACACCGGGCTGATCTGGGCGTTTGCGCTGTCGAGCCTGGTCTGGGGCACGCTGATGGATACGTCGCTAATGATCGGTGCCGGGCTGATCGCGGTCAGCGGCACCCTGGCGATGATCTTCGGCCGGCACTCGTCACAGGACGTCGTCGGTGCCGAATGCTCCGTGACGCAGCCCCTTTATCCAGCAACGGCAGATATGGAGCCCGTTGGCGGCGCTGAAGGTCTCGGGGTTGAGGCACCACTCGAGCCAGAGACCGTCGAGCATCGCCGATAAGCCGATGGCCGCCAGGCGGGTGTCGTGAATCACGAAACCTTCGCTGGCCGCCAGCCCGTCGAGCAACTGGCGGATCAGGTCGAGGTAGGCGCGGTAGCTTTTTTCGTGGGACTGGCTGACGTGGTCGGAGTGGCGGATCAGGCTCCAGAACACCACCCACACACCGAGCAGTTTCGGGTCCATGACCCTGGGCGAGAACGAGCCGACCAGGAAAGCATCAATTTTTTGCGCAGGTGTTTCTGCCTGCTCGATTTCCAGCAGCAGGGCGGTGGTCAGTTCGCTCGCGAGCCGCTGGTAGGTTTCCGCGATCAGGGCCTCGATGCTGCCGAAGTGATGGTTGAGCAAACCCACGGACACCCCGGCCTCAGTGGCAATGCGGCGCACGGAGATCCCGGCGTGACCGTCGCGGCCCAGGCAGCGCAGGGTGGCGGCCACCAGCATTTCGCGGCGGTCATCGGGTTCGGCGCGGCGGTTTTTCGGGGCATCGGTTGTCACGAGGCTGTCCTTGGATGAGGTTCCACGTTGCCGAGCTTAGTTGAACGTCTGTTCAATCACCAGCCTCGGCAGCAGCGATACAACGTTTTCAACGTTCATGACGGGAGGGAAAGCCAATGCCGCAGGATCTTTCATTCAGCGTTCGCAACAACAACGGCGATGCCGTGCAGGTCGGCGCCTGGCGTTACGCAGGCGATGGCAGCGGGCCGAACGTGCACCTGCAGGCCGGCGTGCACGCCGATGAAATCGCCGGGATGCTGGTCCTGCACCTGCTGATGCAACGGCTTCAGGTCGCCGAGACCCAAGGCCGGCTCAAGGGCAACATCACCGTGGTGCCGCAGGCCAATCCGCTGGGCATCGGACAGTTTCGCCAGGGGCGGATTCTCGGGCGCTTCCATGACGCCACCGGGCATAACTTCAATCGCGCGTTCGACCAGTCGGCGGCCATGGAGCGACCTTCGACCTGCGTCCAGCAATGGCAGAAAAAACTCGTGCAACTGGCCGCCCCGGCGGATGTGATGCTCGACCTGCACACCGATGACGAGGCCTTGCCATACTTTTACGTGCACCGCAGTTTCTGGCCTCGCGGCCGTGAACTGGCGGCGGCGATGAAGATGGACGTGGCCATCATCTGGGATGACGGCGGCGATGGTTCCTTCGAAGAGACCATCATTGCCCCGTGGTTGCGCGAAGGCGTCACCGGGCACCGCATGGCGGCAACCCTGGAGCTGCGCGGGCAGGGCGATGTCAGCGACCGTTTCGCGCAATCGGATGCCCAAGGGCTGTACAACTGGCTGTGCAGTTGCGGCGTCATTGATGAGTCAGTGGCGCCTGCCGAATGGCCTGTCGAAGCGGTGGAAATGGGCCACATGGAAACCATCATCGCGCCGCAACCCGGCGTGCTGATCTTCGAAAAAGAGCTGGGGGATTTCGTCGAAGAAGGGCAGCGCTTTGCACGGATCCTCAGGACCCCGGGCGACCCATCCTCCGAAGTGGTACTGCACGCCGAGCAAGCGGGGCGCCTGGTGACGCGCTATCGCGACCGCCTGATAGCCCAGGGCATGGGCGTGGCGAAATTCACCGGCAGCCGGGTGTCGCGCAACTGGAGTGGCGGGTTGCTTGATCCGAATTGAGGGTTTGAGCTTCAGGCCTGAAGATATGTGGTTGCGGCTGCTGAGTCAGAAGGCGTCATGAGCAGCCGCTTTACCCTGTTACTTAGTGCATGGCGACGTCGGTGAACTTGAGCATCAGATACTCACTGTCTTTATCCTGAAAACCCAGTTTGATCGCTGGGGTTTTGCTCAACTTGCTGTTGCTTTGCTGAAACAGCAACGTCACTCGTGTTGGTACGTTGCGAACCAGCTGAAACTGTCTGGAGTAGTAGTCCTCGACTTGGCCAACTCGAATCGATTCCGGTTTGAGCGGGCCACCAGACTCGTCGAACATCCGTGTGCCATCTTCGAAGCGAAAGATGCGATCCACATTGAGGTTGGTGAGTTCGAAGGTGCAGGTTGGCAATCGCCCGATATTCTCGCAGCCCAGCAGCTCAAAGCGGACGTTGTCCAGAACCTCCATGCGTTTTCCGAGCAGGTTGTTGCCTTCGTTTTCGACCATTTTGGATTGAACCTTGGCAAACTCGAACGACGGTTTGGCGTATTCAGTGCCCAGGATGAAAAAGCCAAAAGACAGGCCAATCACCATGCAAAACTGCAGCACCCCTCTGATCACAGGCGTGAAATTACGGATCTGCCAGCCAATGGAAATGGCGCTCAGCAGCAGGAATGTACTGACCACCAACACCACGCTCTTCCAGCTGATGAAGCTGAAGCCGAACACGCTTGGGTCCGGAACGGCGTAAGTGATCAGCCCCCACAGGCCACTCAGTACAACACCGAGGCCTGCCATGCCACGGGTGATCAGCGAAGTGATTTTTTGCGTGCGAGTAACGGGTGCGAGTAAATCCTGCTGAGGCATCAACGGTGCCAACTCCTTGTTTTGTAGCCGGGTCAGCCGTCCTTGAGGAGCGGCGGGCTATTGCAGTAGAAATCCCTGGGATGCCAAGGCAGGCGTCAATTGTGGCATGTTGCCATTATCTAGTCATCGGCCCAGCCCTTTTTTACCGGACCACCCAAATCCCTGTGGGAGCGAGCTTGCTCGCGATGGGCCGCGCAGCGGTTCAAAAAAGTGATGGCCGCACAGCCCAACGCGAACAACATCACTCCTCACAGCAGACGGCATCTACTCAGGCGGATCAATCCGATCCAGCACCGTGTTTGCCGTGATCTCCGCCAACATCACGCTGTTGGAAATCCCCAGCAGTGCATTGCGCGATCCGCCGTCCAGATGATCGACCAACTGGTGCACCATCACATCGACCGAGGCCAGCGTCTCGACCAGATACACCATCAGGGTTTCGGTATCGACCTTGGGATCGACGGTAAACAGGGAGCCAGGCGTGCGCGGTGTGGCTTTGATGTCGGCAGTCGATGGGGATGTCGGATCGGTGTCCGGCGGGTTGGGGGTGACTTTGAACATGGCTGTCTCCGCTTCATGGTTGAAGCTGCCACGTTCGTTTCCAGACGAAGGGGTGGCAGCTGTACGCAGGCTGGAAACCCGGGGAAACGGCAACCCGGTAGACCCGAAGGTCTCCCGCGCACAGCCGCCATAACGGAGTGCACACTTAAAAGCGCGCAAGCATAGGTTATGAAGGGCGCAGTTGCGCCATTTTCATTTCGGGGTTTCCAGACCCGACCACTGATGGGCAGTGGCGCGGAAACGATAGAGACCAGGGGCAGGGCGCACAAGCCGGCGGATTCTGGCGTAACCGTAGGCAACGACGCAAGGTGTTGTAGCTCTCCGGAAATACCCTACAACCTTTTTAAACAAGCGCGCTTGCGGACATGAGCAACTGAGTATCGGCTTTCGTGTATCGCTGTGTATCAGGGCACGACATCCGCATACAGCCATACAAAACCATCACTTCACGGATACAGCCGGGATACACCACGGGGGCCAAATAGACCTGCCAGAGCGAGAAGCACAACGCACCTCGCAACCAGGTTCATTAACCCTTGTGGTACGACCAATAGTGGTCCAGCCACGCCATTGATCCGGAGTATCAACATGTCTCGTATCCAGTCGAACAAAACCCGTATTGGCCTGCTCGCCGTTGCACTCGTCGGCGGTATCAACTTCGCGTCCACCGCGTTTTCCGCTGAAGCCTTGCCTCAAGGCTATCAACTGGCCTCTGCGGAAAAGACCAGCGAAGGCAAATGTGGCGAAGGCAAGTGCGGCGCCAACGAAGCCAGCGCGAAAAAGACCCAGGCCGAGGGCAAGTGCGGTGAAGGCAAGTGCGGCGATGCGTCGTTTGCACGCACCGACGCCGATCATGACGGCCGCGTGTCGCTCAAGGAACTGCTGGCCGTAGCGCCCAAGGGGGGCGAGGAGTTCAAGGCGATGGACACCAATGGCGACGGTTTCCTTTCCGAGGGTGAGGTGTACAAGTTCCGCACCAATCAGTACGTCACCAATGGCAAGAAAGTACCTACCGAGTTGTTCACCAAGTTGAGCCAGGCTAAAGACTGATCGGCCGCAACGAAAAAACCCTTCCTGCGTTAACGCGCAGGAAGGGTTTTTTGCGTGGGTAGTATTGGTTTGGTCGTCAGGCAGGAAATTGCACTGCACTTGGCCACCGGTTGCATCGGATTTGACCAGCAGGCTTTGTGAGCATGACCGGCAGAGAACGGCCAGAAGCAGTTATTGGGCACGATGCACACGGTTTCGTAATGTAAAAAAAGTATGGCGTGCTATCTTTTGAGGGCATCTCTTAGTGGGCGGTGAGTTTCGGTTGAACAAGTTTTTTCGGTGCGTCTGCCTTGACAACATTGCCTCGCTCCCATTGACTATTTACTATTGGCAGTTTGACAAAAGGATCAATAATGAAAGACTGGAAAAAATACCAAGAAGATGCGGCGGACTACTTCCGTGCCTTAGGTATGGACGCGTTCACAGATACAGCGGTAAGAGGCGCAAGAAGCAGCCATGACGTAGATGTACTAGTAACCTCGCATTATTTAGGGTTCGATATAACATGGATTGTAGAGTGCAAGCACTGGAAGACTCCCGTAAACAAGCTACACGTTCTCGCGCTAAGAGAGATAGTTGCTGATGTGGGTGCGGACAGAGGTATCTTGCTCTCGGAATCTGGATTTCAGAGTGGCGCAGTAGAAGCCGCAAATTTAACAAACATACAAGTCACCTCAATTAAAGAAATCAGCAAGAGCGCAGGTCCTAGTATTTATGCAATGCGCCTTAGAGATCTGTTCGATCGTACTGGTATTTGCAAAGAGCGATACTGGGATATACCAAAAAGAGTGCGCATTGAATTCGGCTTAAGAGATGAAGTGGGGGGGGTGAACTACTCTGGTGCCCGAGTAATTGATATGTGTGTCGATTTACTAACTAAAGCTTTTAGAGGGGTGTATCCATTTGAAAGTGAGGATCTAGAAGTCTTGCTGAAATTCGGGAAGGAAAAAAAATTTGAATCTTCAGTAGAGGTTGTAGAGCTGGTGGAGCAAAAAATATCTGAACTAGAAGAAAAATTAAATAACTATGACTCTAAGAGAGGTAGTACCTAATAAGTGGCTAATGCTTTTCGTTTCACTTGCTCGGAATTGCGTTCCACAGCTCATAAACAGAACATTAAAGGATGGCTGTAATGGGGCGCTTTTGTCTATCGAATCTGGTCGTTTTCGACCCTATTCGGTCCGTCGAGACACCAATTGAAATCGGTCGAAACGGCGGTGGACAGACCGGTGGCAAATTAGTAGCATCCGTTTCCTAGTCTTGCATGCTATAGAGAGTTCCCATATGAACATTGATGATGCCTTGCGACAAGCGTGCTTAGAGCCAAGACTAGTTTCTTCAGATATAGCTGATACAAACCCTTGGTTTTTGATTGTGGAACGGGATCTCTCGCTTCTTTGTCAGAATGCTCTCCCTACACCTGTAAATTTTACCTTTAATATAAGTCGCAGCATACAAGCGTGCGTTCTATATCGAAGCAATCTCGTTGTTATGACGGCAGGGATGTTTAATGTTTTATGTCGTGTAGCTTCAAAAATCGTTACCAGCGGAGTCTTTATAGAGTTCGAGGGGGGAGTCGAACCGACCTGGACTCCAAATGCTGAATTTGCTTTCAGTTCAGTTGCTTCGGATTTGTCTAGCACTGCTTTTAATTGGGGTGTTGAGAGCAAGTCATGGCACAAATTTGGCGAGCGACAGTTAATATTTTTCTATATACTGCAAACGCTCACTAGATTTGTAGTGCTACATGAGTTGGGTCATGTCTTCCATAATCATGGTGCGAGGTTTCAGGAGCGAGGCAGTAGTTCTGTAGATGTTGATCTGGCTCAGTCTGAACTTCTAACCAATGAGGAGGGGGTAGCTTCCCAAGCGAGAGAAATTATAGCGGATAATTTTGCATTTATTCGTCTGAAAAAAATACAAGAGAGAGAGCTTGCTTCTAAAGCTGGTGCAGAGGCTACCGATTTACTTGTCAGTAAACTGTTACGGGGTGAGCAAGAGAGAGTTCGCTTTTTGCTGACTACGGTGTATTTATATTTTCATATGATGGATAGACACGACTGGTACGCGGTGGATATTTTTAGACTCACCCATCCACCGGCGCCTTTTCGTCTGAAGAATTTATTTGCGCTCACGCTTGAAACAGGGGTCGCCAATCTGAACGAGGATGAGATTGGCGAGATGCTAATGCAGCACCATTATGTATGCAATGCTCTGGTTTCTGTTGTTTACAATCATTATCCAACACTGGATTTATTCAAAGAGGTTAGCACGCCGCGTTTTAATCGATTATTTAATGCGCTATATGAAGAGTACCCAAAGTGGCAAAACCTTGGGTAGTTAAATATCCTCATTTTGCCGTTTTCAGCCTGTCACGACACGCAGTAAACTGCCAAAAGTAGACGCCTAGGCCCGATCTGATGGGGTTGCGTAGGATTAGCCTATTGATTGACTACTCCAAAAGCACTTCAAACCAGAGCTTTAACCTTTCCATACAAGTCGTAGAGGTGTAGCGCCGACATATCCAAAATAGGTTCATACATAAACGAATTCAGATGGATGTTTTCCGGCGTCATCAGATTGACCTGAGATAACACCATTATCTGATCGCTAGAGCCAGGAAACATCGAAGAAAATTTACTATACAACTCAAAGGTCTGGTTGCTGCTGATGTCATTGACAAATTTAGCATCGTTAATTTTTGCAATCATAAATTCCTCAGCTCTAAGTCGAATCCCGATTGATAAAATCACCTTAGATTCCAACTCAACATCATCATCAGCCTTAACGGCCAAAGCTTCTGCTTCATCGTAAATAAGCTGCATTGCTGAAGCCTTCGGATTTGGAAGTGACAGGTTGTTCTGATCCAGCAATGTAGCTTTGAATGATGCTTCTAAATCTTCGATGGTCAGCGTCGCGCTATCTGCCTTGATGTGCAACAACGACGTGAGCATGAGATAGTGCGGACTCGTAACACCATGGCAGTATTCAGCTAAATTACGCACGAATGGGATACTAGCTACAAGAAAGGCAGGTTTTTTTGCTAGGCCATCTTTCCACGTCGTGAATGGATTTTTCTGATATTTTTCTTCTACAAACGCCAGAGCGCCCTGATTTTTTTTGGCGAATAATCTCCGGCTCCTAGCAATTTGAAGCCTGCTACTAATTGTTCGATGGAAATCGAAATTATGCGTTAAAAAAATCAGTCTGAAAAATGGAGTTTTTGCAATTTCATTAAAATACTCAATTATTGCGTATTTATTCTTATAATCAAATGAGTCTGCGATATCATCAACTATTAACAAAGTGGATTGATTAGACTCTCGACGCGCCTGAATCTCAAACAACACGTTGAGGATATATAAGGCGCGCTTTTCTCCTTGACTCAGAACCTGAAGCAATTTCTCCTCTTCTACGCCACACGTTCCTTGTCCATCCTGAAACTCAAAAGCAACTTTCGGGGTTTCCCCCTTGAGAATAACATCCTGTTGATTCTGAACGACCAGCTTAAATGGCACATAAAACCTTTCGTTGAACTGGGTAACAACCGCAGCCCACTTCGTCTTTTCTGCCTCCGCTTGATGTGCTGTCTCTGCGATTACATCCTTTGCTGAAGCATAGGCCGCTGCAAATGAAATCAAAGCTGGTTTGGCAGCATTAAAATAGGAATTCCACAGTTTCTTCCTGAATCCGTTAAAATCACCAAGTTCGGCTAGAATTTCCGGATGCCCTGTTAGATACTCGCGAAATTTCTTCAACTCCAAATTTTTTTGAAGCTGCTTATCTACGGCTTCAAATTTTGCGGACAGCTCTTTATCACCCAGAATGCGCTGTTTCTCCGCAACAACAAGCTCCTCCAGTTCTTTCGCTGAGGAGATCTCTAACTTTTCGCCACCATTTGAAATATTCAGCGTATGGTTTGCATCAAAAAAACCGTTGCTTTGAAGGTTCTTGGAGACATCGGAGGCGCCAGTATGGTTGAACTTTTTACTGAGCAGCGGAGATTTTTCAACAAGTTCTTGATACTTTGACATGTATTCTTGCAACTGCTCGTGCAAAGTCCCTGCTTTGAACGCCGCGATTGTCTTGTCATTGAATATTTCGGCATATGCCAATTCCGAAAATCGAGTATCACCATCCAAACTATCAGCTAGATCTGCAAAGAAGTCATAAGGATTTTTAAACTGAAAGACGTCTTTAATTTCAGAGGCCGGTGAAGCTTTCCCTGGCCAGCCTGAGATCTCCTTCAGTGTCTTCAAGAGACTTTCTTGAGTTGAGTCGATGTTTCGAACGGCCTCTTCGTATTCATGCCTCAACTTTGGATTGACGAGAAGCGTTGAGGTTCCTGCCCCGGCATATCGTTCAACATATGGTTTGATGACAAATAAGGACTCAGGAGTGATTGGCGTGGCTGGGTCGGAAGTAATTGATCTGGTGGTTTGACGTTCGGGAAATATCAAATCTTGGCTGTCCCGTCCCTCTTGAACATCCAAAAAAGTTCGCGCCAGCGAAGTTTTCATGAAACCGTTTGGCGCATAAACAGAGAAAGCAGAACCAGCTGGAATCTTCGCACTCTCTTTAAACGTGAGTATTGCGTCAAGCTTTTGTATTCCGTAGCAATTCTCAAGTTTAATATCTAAGAAATCCATATCCATTTCCCCAGTTTGAAGGTGCTCCGAGAGGTCGACACTATCGATTTGCCAGTATTCTGTCTATGTGTCGTTGAGGTGATTCCGGTTCAGTCTCATACCGTACAAAGGCTTTTACGACCATCGAGTCGCGTTGCGGAAGCTTGCCATGGGGGAGGAGCAACATTAGGCAATAGACTATTTTGGCTAGGTGCTGCCTTCTTCACAGACTGATTCGGGTCGGTTACGGCCATTCGTGACCGGCAGCAATGGGTCGTTTTCTACCGGTCATAACCATAGAACGCGGCTGCCAACCCCATACAAATGCCTGCTCAGCCCGAATGCAATCAGGTCAGCAAGCCCATGCAACTCCCCATCACGCCTTAACCCACCGCTGCCGACTCCAACTACTCAACCCATCAACCGCAAACACCAGCACCAACATCGCCAAAATCACCGTACTGGCCTGCGCCTCCTGGAACAGACTGAGGCTGACATACAGCATCTGCCCCAAACCGCCGGCACCGACAAAACCGAGCACGCTGGCCATGCGGATGTTGTTTTCCCAGCGGTACAGGATGTACGCGAGCAGCTGTGGAAACAGGTTGGGCAGGGTGCCGTAGCAGAAGGCCCAGACGACATTGCCGCCCTGCAAGCGGATGGCTTCGGCCGGTTGCGGTGGGGTGTTTTCCAGGGCTTCGGCGAACAGGCGGCCGAGTACGCCGGTGGTGTGCATGGCCAGCGCCAGGGTACCGGCGTTCGGGCCGAGTCCGGCGGCCAGCACCATCAGCGCGGCCCACACCAGTTCGGGAATGGCGCGAAGGGCGTTGAGCACAAGGCGCGATGCACTCTGCAACGGCCAACCGAAACGCCCGGCCGCCGGCAGTGCCAGGAGCATGCCGAACACGGCGGCGAGCAGGGTGCCGAGGGCCGACATGGCCATGGTTTCCACGGCGCCACGGCCGATGGCTTGCAGGTGGCCAGCGCTCAGGTCCGGGCTGAGAAAGCGCAGCACGTAGGCGCCCATCTGCTTCAGGTTGCCGCTGCCGGTCAGTTCGCCGAGATCGATGCCCAGGTAGCTGAACGAGGCGACGACCGCTGCGCCGATGCCCAGGATCAGCAGCAGGTTGACCAGGCGATTCATGCGAACCTCCAGCGCAGCAGGCGGCTGATCTGATCGGCGAAGAGCACCAACAGGAGAAAGGTCAGCAACATGCTCGCCACTTCACCGCCGGCGAACATGCGCAACGACAAGTCGATCTGCTGGCCCAGCCCGCCGGCGCCGACGAAGCCCATCACCACGGACGCGCGGATCGCGCATTCCCAGCGGTACACGGTGTACGACAGCAATTCCGCGCCGACATTGGGCAGGATGCCGTAGCAGAAGGCCGCCAGCCGGCCACTGCCGGATTGCAATAATGAGTGGACGGGGCGCTGGTCGACCGACTCGAAGATTTCCGCGTAGACCTTGCCCAGCATGCCGCTGTAGGTGATGGCAATGGCCAGCACCCCGGCCGTCGGGCCAAGTCCGACGGCGCGCACGAACAACAGGGCCCAGACGATTTCCGGCACGCTGCGCAGGAAAATCAGCAGCCCGCGCACCGGCCAGCACAACAGCCGGCCCAAGGCGCTCGGGCGACCGCTG
>NZ_JBGLYV010000113.1:0-17335 GCF_047304225.1 Pseudomonas sp. Pseusp3
CCGGAAAACACTAAACTACGAAACGCCCGCTGAACGATTTAGCCAATCTGTTGCATCGACCGGTTGAATCCACAACCGTTTTCTGCCTGTCGCGACCAGTTGAATCCACAACCCATAACGGACACTGAGGACGAGCGCCAAATGACGGTACCTCGATACCGCTGGAGGCCTTGAAAATAGTGGAGTGGGTGAACTGCTGCGGGAAAAGCGTGCAGCGCTAGAGTTGTGGCATGCTGAAATATCGAGGGTAATTGGAGAAAATCATGGCGGCTAAATACAGCGGCCAGCACTGCGCTGAGATGGCCCTCCACTGGGTTGCATATCAGCTCGGGCGCTCTGGGCTGTCCACACTTCCAACCGCGCGCAATGCTGCAGGGGCCGATCTATTTGTCTACGGCGATGATTGCGCCATGGCAATCGGCGTTCAAGTGAAAGGCAGACAAACACGCGGTGACGTCCCACTCGGCCACGACTTGGGGAAAATCAAAGGCGCGTTCTGGGTTATTGCGAGCAATGTAGGTTCAGACTCGCCGGTGTGCCATGTCCTGACCCCCGACGAGGTAAAGAACCAAGCCACTCGCGACAGTAATCCAAGCAAAGGCTCCGGGAAGCATCACTACTGGTTAAAGCCGTCTGCATTCGAGCAGGAGCAGTTTGTTGAGGCGTGGGAGCGAATAGCCCGAGCCATCAAGCTGCAGGCTGAGAAGGTCGGAGTATGACGCCGGGAGAGCTGAACCGCCGCAATGCCGCATTTTGGGAGAAATGCTATTCGAGAGATCTTTGACCAAACATGCGCGAGCTTTTAACAACTGGTCGGCTGTTGACCGTACAGTACAGCCCCCCGGCCAACACCAACCCCATCGCCCAACTAATGTCGGCGCCTAGCCAGTTCGCTACAAAGCCTGTGTAGAACGAGAGTTTCATGAAGGGAATCGTGCCGATTATCGAAACGGCATAAACCATAAGGGTTCGCCCGTTGAAGCGGGCGTAGCGGCCTTTAGGGTCGTACAGGTCACCTACTTCATAGTGACCGCGACACACCCAGTAATAATCAACCAGGTTGATCGCACTCCAGGGAATCAGCAAATACAACTGACCGATCAGAATGTCCGCAAAAAACGTGTCAAAACGGTACTGGGTGGCTATGGCGATCAGGGTGGCAGCAACGGTCAACATGGCCATCACCAACGCTTTTGCTGGAGCCGTGACGTATTTGAGCCCTCCAAAGGCTCCGAATATCGTGACCGAAGACATATAGGCGCTGTACAAGCAGAGTACGTTGTACTGGATGACGCCAAGCGCGATCACGCCCAGTACCAAAGGTGCCCACGGGCCAAACAACGTGGCAATGGCGGTTGCAGGGTCGCGTTCGAGCGCTGCAGGTATCGCTACTGCCAGTAAAGCGCCTAATGCCATCATGGCAAAAGAGCCCAGTGCGCAACCGCAATAGGTTGTCCAGAACGTGGCGCGGGTGCTCACGTTCGCGGGGAGGTAACGCGAGTAGTCTGCCACGTAGGGGCCGTAACCTAAAGTCCAGGAGGCCGCCTGCGCTATGACCAGGTTAAAGGCGGCCAGCGTAAAGCCCGTACCTGAGACTGTTGTTGATGCCGCGTCGCTGGGGTGCAGCAGGATCAAGGCCAAGGCGCTTGCAAACACCAGGGTAGATAACAGGCTCATCCACGCCCCCATACGGTGGATCAGCTCGTAGCCTATAAAACCAATGATGAAAGTCAGAACGCCAACCACCACAATGGCCTGGTCGTCGCTCATTGGCACCAGCGCCTTTAAGGCATCGCGCATCAAGACGCCGCTGGCGGCAAGAAATAGCACCGCCGCCGTGACCATTACCAGCAAGGGGATCGCGGCTCCGTAAACACCGAACTGTGCCCGGCTCTGGATCATTTGTGGAACCCCCAAGTGAGGGCCCTGGGCGGAGTGCGCGGCCATGAACACGGTGCCGACCAGATTGCCAATCAGCAGGCCCAGCAATGTCCAGCCGAAGCTCAACCCCGAGGCGATACCCAGCGTACCAACCATCAAAGCGGTCACTTGGAAATTGGAACTGAACCAGATGGTGAACAACCGCCGCGGCGTTCCGTAACGTTCACTGTGAGGGACAAACTCGATACTACGCTTTTCCAGCTTCACGACCGCCTCCTGATTTATTTTCGTGATTATCAGATAGGCATCGATAGCTTTTCGGCCCAGCTGCGAACGCCTCATAGCTAGTAGCGCCATACCCTCACTTAAATTGCAGGTGTTTTCACACAGCCTGGGTCGCGCTCTGCCGGTCATGGATACGAAATGTGCAGGTCAAGTCCGATGCACATGGCTGGTCAGGTCGAATGCAAATGGGTGGTCAAGTCAGTGCAATTAACCAACTAACCACCGCAGGTTGCGAGAGAATCACCCCTGGTTTCGTAGACAGACGGAATGACCACTTTTAGCCGCTAAAGTACTGACTCATGGAGCTTGGAGACGAGCAATGAAACTGAACCACAGGCCAGTGAAGGCTAGCGACGTAAAAATGATCTGCGGCTTTCCTCAGAACACTCAAGAGTTGTTTTTCATGTTTCCGAAGGCGCACTTTCCGCTAACGGAAACGCAGTTGAATACCGCGATCTCCCAACGCTTCGACTCTACTGTCGTGGAGATCAATGGGACTGTCGTTGGGTTTGCCAATTTCTATCGAGCTGAACGCAATGGCATTTGCTGTATCGGCAATGTCATCGTCTCGCCGAGCGCTCGGGGCGAAGGAGTAGCCACGTTTCTCGTAGAGACGATGACCGGCTTGGCATTCGAGCGTTACGGAGCCAACGAGGTGCAGATTTCCTGTTTTAACGAAAACACGGCAGGGCTGCTGCTCTACCCCAAGCTTGGGTTTGTGCCTTATGCCATTGAGGAGCGACCTTCTTCGGGAAACGGCCGATCGGCCCTCATACACATGACGCGCAGCAGAAGCTCGACAGATTGAATACACCGTCGATTGCTACCTTGGATGACAGGCAGAAATCGGCTGGTTCAGGGTGATGGAAAGCAATGGCATGTCCGCAAATGGCTGATGGCTGCCCTTGGTGAGAGGCAGCTTTTGGCTGTGGATTCAACCGGTCGACGCAACAGATTGGCTAAATCGTTCAGCCTGCTGTAATCGAACGTAAATACCGACATTTTCAGAGCGCTGTCTCACGAGCGGTAGATGATTGGTTTTTCCGGGAATTTGCAACCGGTGGCATGAGTCGCCTGCAATGCACCGTGGAGGGCACCCATGACGATCTCATGTAACAGCTTGCGCCGTGCTCCCTTGCTCGCCTGGGATTCTGCAATCCAGGCCGGCAGTTGGTTGAGCAGGGAAACGATGCTGCTCAAGGTATCACGCTGGGTGACGCTCAGCGGTGTACCCGTAAGCTGCTCTATCGTTCCCAACAGGTGTTCCTCATAGCGCCGACGTAAAGTCAGGATCAAGGCTTGCTGTTCGCTGCTTAGACAATGGAGGTCATACTCCGCCAGGCGGAAATGCGCTCCCATACGCTCATGCAGCAAGAGGTGCGCCTCAAGCAGGCCATGCAGCCGTACGGCGGGCGCGGATTTGCGACGGTTCACCTGGCTGGCGCCATGAAGCAACTGTTCGTAGAGTTCCTCGATCAGTTCGAACAGCAGTGCCTCCTTGCTTTCGATGTGGTTGTAAATGGAGCCGACCTTGATGCCCAGATAAGCAGCCAGGTCGCGCATGCTTACCCGGCTGAAACCACATCTGGCGAATAGCTCGAGTGCCTTGTGGCGGGTTTCCAGGTAGCGCGAGTGGTGCACGTGTTCGATGGGCCTCGCCAACAGTGCGTTCGGGCTGGCGCAACGGGGCGTGACTGGCTGGGGGGCAGTCATGGAATCAATACCTCCATCGTTGCTCATCCACCTCATACGCGAAACTGCCCCAATAACCGATTGAGCTGGCCCGCCAGCTGGCCCAATTCCAGGCTGGCCTCGTTGGACCGGTCTGCCGCCAGGGCATTCTCGTGGGCCAGCGAGGCTGCGCGGGTGACATTCTGGCTAATGTCCTCGACCACGTGGGACTGTTCCAGGGTGGCACTGGCGATCGAGGCGTTCAGTTCGGTGAGGTTGCGCAGCGCGCCGATGACCTGGTGCAGGCTTTCACCGGTTTCGCGGGCCTGTTCCACGGTTTGTTGAGCGGCTTGACTGCTGGCAGTGATGACATTGACCGCCGCTTCCGAGTTGCCCTGCAGGCGCTCGATCATGCCCTGGATTTGCGCGGTGGACTGCTGGGTGCGTTGTGCCAACAGGCGCACTTCGTCTGCCACCACGGCGAAGCCGCGACCCTGTTCGCCAGCGCGCGCCGCCTCGATTGCAGCGTTCAGCGCCAGCAGGTTGGTCTGCTCGGCGATGGCGCGGATCACTTCCAGCACGCTGCCGATCTGGGTGCTTTCCTGGGCCAGGCTCTGGATCACTTCGACGGCCTGGCCAATGGTCTCGGACAACTTATCGATCTGGTGCAGGCTGCTATCGATGTTGTGCTGGCCCTGGCGTGCCTGCTCATCGGCCTGGCGTACTTCGTTGGCGGCGTGCTCAGCGTTCTTCGCTACTTCCTGCACAGCGTAGGAAACCTCGTGAATGGCGGCGGCCACCAGTTCCATCTGCTGTGACTGCTGCTGACTGTGGCGCTGGCTGTCGCTGGCGATCTCACCGAGCGATTGCGAGGCCTTGTCCAGGCTGCCGGCACTCTGCATGGACTGGCCGATCACCGCGCGCAGCTTGCTGGTGAACGCATTGAAGTGGCCGCTCAAGGCGGTCAGCTCATCGCGCCAGCGACTGTCCAGGTTGTGCGTCAGGTCGGCTTCGCCGCTGGCGATGTTCTCCATGGCATTGACCACCTGCGCCAGTGGCGAGGCTATGCTGCGGGCAATCAGCAGGATCAGCACGCTGAGCAGCAGGGCGATCGTCACCAGAATGACGAAGGTCTGCATCAGCTGGCGGCGGAACTCGACTTGCACGTCGTCGATGTAAATGCCCGAACCCACAATCCAGCCCCAGGGCTTGAATAGTTCGACATAGGAAACCTTCTCCACCGGCGTGTCGGAGCCCGGCTTTGGCCAGCGGTAATGCACCAGACCGGAGCCGTCGCGCATTGCCACGGTCACCATCTCGTCGAACAGTGCCTTGCCATCAGGGTCGCGGGTGCCGGCCATGCGCTTGCCCTCGAGCTTGGCATTGGGGTGCATGACCATGCGCGTGTCGAGGTCTTCGATCCAGAAGTAGTCCTCGCGGTCGTAGCGCAGGTCGCGTATGACCGCGCGGGCCTGTTGTTGCGCCTGCTCACGATCCAGACCCTGGCTTTCCAGGTTTTGGAAGTGACGCAGGATGCCGCTGGCGGTCTCGACCACATGACGGGTTTTCAGCGCCTTGGCCGCGTAGAGGTCGTCATGGTTTTGCTTGAGCATCAGGCCGGCGAGAATCAGCAGCATCAGGATGGACGTCAGCAGGATCAACCATAGACGGTGGCTGATGGGAATATTGCGCAGGCCGGGCATGGGCAACTCCAGAAGGGGGTGGAAGAAGGGGCGGCCGGACGCAGCGGGCGCGTCCGGCCAACGGCTCAGAGCGCGTAGTGGGCCAGCTCGCGGGCGATCAGCAGGCGCTGGACCTCGCTGGTGCCTTCGTAGATCTGGGTGATGCGCGCATCGCGGTAATAGCGCTCTACCGGGTAGTCCTCCAGGTAGCCGTAGCCGCCATGGATCTGCATGGCGCTGGAGCACACGCGCTCGGCCATTTCCGAGGCGAACAGCTTGGCCTGGGACGCTTGCGACAGGCACGGTTGCCCGGCGCTTTTCAGGCGCGCGGCATGCAGCACCAGCAGGCGGGTAGCATTGAGCCGGGTGTGCATATCAGCGAGCAGGTTGGACACGCTCTGGTGCTCGATGATCGGCTTGCCGAACTGGATGCGTTCGCGGGCATAACCCAGGGCAGCCTCGAAGGCGGCGCGGGCGATTCCCAGAGCCTGGGCGGCGATGCCGATGCGACCGCCTTCGAGGTTGGACAGGGCAATGGCCAGGCCTTTGCCGCGCTCGCCCAGCAGATTGGCCTGGGGGATCATGCAGTCGCTCAGGGTCACCGCGCAGGTATCGGAGGCCTTGATGCCCATCTTGTGTTCGCTGCGGTCGACCACGAATCCGGGGTTGTCGGTTGGCACCAGGAAGGCCGACAGGCCCTTCTTGCCCAGCTCCGGATCGGTGACGGCGAAGACAATGGCCAGCTTGGCGCGTTTGCCGTTGCTGACGAACTGCTTGGCACCGTTGAGTACCCACTGGCCGTCGCGCAGCTCGGCGCGAGTGCGCAGGTTGTGTGCTTCGGTGCCGGCCTGTGGTTCGGTCAAGCAGAAGCAGCCGATTGCCTGGCCGCTGGCCAGAAGCGGCAGCCAGCTGTCTTGCTGGGACGGGGTGCCATATTTCAGCAGAGGGCCGCAGCCCACTGAATTGTGGATGCTCATCAATGCGCCGAGGGCACCGTCGCCGGCCGAGATTTCCTCCACGGCCAGGGCGTAGGCCACATAGTCGGTGTAGCTGCCGCCCCAAGTGTCCGGCACCACCATGCCCAGCAGGCCCAGTTCACCCATCTGCGCCACCACGGCGTCATCGATCCAGCCTGCCTTCTCCCAGGCTTGGGCATGCGGGCCGACTTCGCTGCGGGCGAAGTCGCGTGCCATGTCGCGGATCATGCGTTGTTCTTCGGTCAATTCGATATCGTGCATTGCGTTGTCTCCTGCTGATCAGGCGATGCGAAGGGGAGGGCTGGAGGCTGGCCGGAAACCGCTGAAAAAGGCCTGCACCCGCGTTGGTGCCAGCTCTGCCAGGGTTGACGGATTCCAGCGGGGGCTTTTGTCCTTGTCGATGATCAGGGCGCGTATGCCTTCCATCAGGTCGCCCTTGTCGAACCACTGATAGTCCAGATGCAACTCCAGGGCGAAGCAGTCGGCCAGGTTCAGGAATCGACCGCGACGCAACAGCTCCAGTGTCGTGGCCATCGCCAGCGGCGAGCGGCTGTCGAGTAGCGCGACCGTCTGTTCGGCCCAGTCGCGCAGCTCGGGACGCTGCTCAAGTTGCAGCGCGTTGCGAATCGCCGACACATCAGGCAGGGCGAAATATTCATCGATTGCCTGGCGATACGCCTTGAGTTCCGACCCCGCTATACGCTCGGTAGCGAGGCCGTCGAGCAAGTCTCGCAGGTCTTCTTCAGGTGCACTGGTCCAACTCACATAGTCCAGAGCGGCATCCAGTTCCGCCAACCGCTCGCTGGACAGGCAGTAGTCAGCCAGATTGGCATAAAGCGCATCGGCGGCACGGACCTGGCAGCCTGTAACCCCCAGATAAATACCCAGCTCACCCGGAAGGCGCGGCAGGAAATAGCTGCTGCCGACATCGGGGAAAAAGCCGATGCCGACTTCCGGCATTCCCATCCTCGTGCGCTCGGTGATCACCCGCAGTGAGGCAGTCTGTGCCAGCCCCATGCCACCGCCCAGAACAAAACCATCCAGCAGCGCCAGCACCGGTTTGGAGTAGCCATGCAGGTACTCGTCCAGGGCGTACTCCTGCTCCAGGAACAGCTCGTGCAGATCGTCGCCGCCCTTGTGACTGTCGTACAGCATGCGGATGTCGCCACCGGCACAGAAGGCTTTTTCTCCGGCGCCACGGAGGGTCACGGCGACGATCTCCGGATCCCGTTCCCAGGCCGATAGATGCCGGTACAGCTGCGTCACCATGGTCAGGTCGAGGGTGTTCAACGCGCTCGGTCGATTCAGTGTCAGGTGGCCGATGCGGTTGCGCACACTGGCCAGCACCGGGGCTTGCTGCTCGCTCATGTTCAGGCTTCTCCGCGGAACAGTTTGATGATCGCGGAGAAGTCCAGGCCGCCATTACCCTGCAGGCTGAAGGTCTGGTACAGCTGCTGAGCGGCAGCACCGAGCACCACTGGCTGACGCGCATGTCTGGCTGCTTCGGTGGCCAGGCCGAGGTCCTTGAGCATCAGGTCGGTACCAAAGCCGCCACTGTAACCACGCGAGGCCGGCGCATTCTCCAGCACGCCCGGGAACGGATTGTTGATCTCCGAGCTCCAGCAGCGACCGGTGGAAGTGCCGATGACACCGGCCAGCACCTTGGCATCCATGCCCAGGGCCACACCCAGGGCCATGGCCTCGGCGACGCCGACCATGGAGATGCCGAGCAGCATGTTGTTGGCGATCTTGGCCACCTGACCGTTGCCTGCTGCGCCGCAGTGCACGATGTTCCTGCCCATGGCCGAGAGAATCGGCAGGGCCTGGTCGTACACACTGACCGGGCCGCCGACCATGAAGGTCAGGGTGCCTGCCGTCGCGCCGCCGGTTCCGCCGGATACCGGCGCGTCGAGCATCGGGTTGCCTTGGGCAAGGGCGAATTTGGCCACCTCGCGGGCACTGAGCGGGTCGATGGTCGAACTGTCGATCAACAGCACGCCTTGGCCAATATTGGCCAGCAGGCCGTCCTTGCCCCGATAGACCTGCTTCACGTGCTCGGCGGTTGGCAGCATGGTGATAATCACCCCGACCCCGGCTTTGGCCACGCCGGCAGGCGAGTCAGCGGCGCTGGCGCCGGCCTCGACCAGGGCGGCGACGGCTTGAGGGAAAGGATCGAAGACGGTCAGGCTGTGGCCAGCCTTGAGCAGGTTGCGAGCCATTGGGCCGCCCATGTTGCCCAGGCCGAGAAAACCGATATGCATGATGACTACCTTTAGCGAGTGGGGAGGCGCTACTGCGCATCGACCCGTTATGTCTGGTCTTGCACCGTTCAATTTCTGGCCGGCCGACGCTGGGCGCCGGCCGGCAGAGATCATTTAAGGGTGATGGTGGTGTTCACCGAGCCGCCGGTGTCATCCTCGTCGAACCAGCGCTGGGTGACCGTCTTGGTCTGGGTGTAGAACGTCACCACTTGCTTGCCGTAAGGGCCCAGGTCGCCGAGCTTGGAGGCGCGGGAACCGGAGAAGGAGAACAGCGGAACCGGTACCGGGATCGGCACGTTGATACCCACCTGGCCGACGTCGATTTCTTCCTGGAAGTGACGGGCAGTTGCGCCAGAGCGGGTGAACAGGGCGGTGCCGTTGCCATTCGGGTTGGCGTTGATGATCTCGATCGCCTCGTCCAGGCTGGCTGCGTGCATGACGCACAGTACCGGGCCGAAAATTTCTTCGCGGTACACAGACATTTGTGGAGTGACGCTGGAGAAGATGGTCGGGCCGACGAAGTTGCCGTCCTGGTAGCCAGGCACGCTTGGGTTGCGTCCATCCAGTTCGAGTTTGGCGCCTTCTTCGATGCCGCTGGCGATCAGGCTGTTGACGCGATCCAGCGCCGCGCAGGAGATCACCGGGCCGATGTCGGTGCCAGGCTCGGTGCCGCCATTGATCTTGAGGGTTTTGGTCCGCTCGATCAGGTCCGGCAACCAGGCCTGCGCTTCACCCACCAGGATCACCACCGGCAGGGCCATGCAGCGCTGACCGGCGGCGCCGAACGAGGCGCCCAGCAGGTTGTTCAGCGTCTGCTGTTTGTTGGCATCGGGCAGGACGATGGCGTGGTTCTTCGCGCCCATCATGCACTGTGCGCGTTTGCCATTCTGGGTGGCGCGGTTGTAGACATGGGTGCCGACCTTGGTCGAACCCACGAAGGACACGGCCTTGATGTCCGGATGATCACAAATCAGGTTCACCGCATCGACGCCGCCGTGGATGACATTGAGCACCCCCTTGGGTACACCGGCTTCCAGTGCCAGTTCGACCAGGCGCATGGTCACCAGCGGGTCCTGCTCGGACGGTTTGAGAATGAAGGTGTTGCCAGTGGCGATGGCCATCGGGAACATCCACAGCGGAATCATCGCCGGGAAGTTGAACGGGGTGATGCCGGCGCACACGCCCAGCGGCTGCATCAAGGTGTAGGTGTCGACGCCGTTGGCGACGTTGTTGGCCAACTCGCCCATCTGCAGGTTGCCAATGGAGGTGGCGTGCTCGACCACTTCCAGACCGCGGAACACATCGCCTTCGGCATCGGGCAGGGTTTTACCCTGTTCGGCGGTGAGCAGGGCGGCCAGTTCCTTGATGTTCTCGCGAATCAGTTGCTGGTATTTGAAGAAGATCCGGGAGCGGGCGCCGATCGGTGTCTTGCGCCAGGTCTTGAAGGCTTCCTTGGCGCTGGCGACGGCGGCGTCCATTTCCTCTGCGGTGGCGAAGGGCACGCGAGCGAGGACTTCCTGAGTGGCCGGATTGACCACGTCGCGCCACTGAGTGGTGCGCGATTCGACGAACTCGCCGTTGATCAGGAGCTTGACGCTTGGAACGATGGAAGTGGTCATTTTCGGGTCCTGCCTGGTTTCTTTGGGTCGAGTTAAGCCCCTCGGCCAGATTGGCCGAGCGGTCGGATTTGAATTCGGAAAGGCCGGCGTACCGGCCCCGGTTCAGCCCTTGAGCTGAGGGAAGTCTTCTTCGAAGTACTCTTGTGGGCCGCGCGCGTCGCTCTGACGACGCTGCGTTTCCATCTGCCGCAGTTCTACCCGGCGGATCTTGCCGGAGATGGTCTTGGGCAGCTCGGTGACGAACTCGATGCGTCGTACCCGCTTGTAGGGCGCCAGGTGCTCGCGGGCGAAGGCGAGGATGTTGCCGGCCAACTCGGCGCTCCCGGGTTCGTCATGGGCCAGGATCAGAAACGCCTTGGGCACGGCCAGGCGCAGCGGGTCCGGGCTTGGCACCACGGCCACTTCCATCACCGCCGGGTGCTCGATCAGCGCGCTTTCCAGCTCGAAGGGGCTGATACGGTAGTCGGAGGCTTTGAACACGTCGTCGGCGCGACCGACAAAGGTGATGTAGCCATCCGCGTCGATCTGCGCGGTGTCGCCGGTACGGTAGTAGCCGTCGCGCATCACTTCGGCGGTTTTTTCCGGGCTGTCCTCGTAGCACAGCATCAGGCCGAGTGGTCGCACGTCCAGCGGCAGGGCAACTTCACCCTCATTGCCGGGGACGCCATCGGGGTCAAGCATTGTCACTCGGTAGCCTGGCAGCGGACGGCCCATGGAGCCCGCCTTGAGCGGCTGGCCGGGCGTGTTGCCAACCAGAGCGGTGGTTTCCGACTGACCGAACCCGTCGCGCAATGGAAGGCCCCAGGCATGCTGGATCTGCTCGATGATTTCCGGGTTGAGCGGCTCACCGGCTCCCACCAGTTCGCGCAGGCGCAGGCGTTCCTTTATACCAGCCAGATCCTCCTGGATCAGCATGCGCCATACGGTGGGCGGAGCGCACAGACTGGTGACGCCGTAGCGTTCCAGAGCGCCGAGCAGGGCTGGAGCGCTGAAGCGCGCGACATTGTGGATGAAGATGCAGGCGCCGGCGTTCCACGGCGCGAAGAGGCAGCTCCAGGCGTGCTTGGCCCAGCCCGGTGACGAGATGTTCAGATGCAGGTCGCCCGGCTGCAGGCCGATCCAGTACATGGTCGAAAGGTGGCCGACCGGGTAACTCTGGTGACTGTGCAACACCATCTTCGGCTTGGAGGTAGTGCCGGATGTGAAGTACAGCAGCATCGGGTCGGTGGCCAGCGTGCTGCCCTCGACTTCGAACTGTTCGGAGTGCTCGCTGGCGGCGCTGTGCGGCGTCCAGCCCGCGGGGGCCGGGCCGACGCAGATGCGGGTGCAGCCTTCACCCAGGCCGTCGAACTTGTCGACATGGGCGGCGCCGACCACCAAATGACGCACATGGCCACGCTCGATGCGATCACGCAAGTCTTCAGGGGTCAGCAGGGCGGTGGCGGGGATGACCACGGCGCCGAGCTTGAAGGCTGCCAGCATGGTTTCCCACAGGGCGATGTCGTTACCGAGCATCAGCAGGATGCGTTCGCCGCGGCGTACGCCAAGGGCACGCAGGTGATTGGCCACCTGATTGGAGCGCGAGGCCAGTTGCTGGAAGCTGTAGCATTGCTCGCTGCCGTCCTCTTCGACGATCCACAGGGCATTGGCCTGGTTACCCTCGGCCATGGCGTCAAAGTAATCCAGCGCCCAGTTGAATTCGTTCAGTTGCGGCCAGCGGAAGTCACGCACGGCAGTGGCGTAGTCGGTACGGTGGGCCAGCAGGAAGTCACGAGCGGCGAGGAAGGGTTGGCAGTTGTTGTTCATTGGAGTCTCCCGAGACGCGCGCGGGTACCTGAAAGTGGGGAGACGACGGTAAGCAAGGATGGCTTCACGGTGAGTGCCCTGTTTATTTTTATTGGGACTGACCTGGTTCATGACCAGGCGGTTGAATCGAGTATAGGCATGCATAAATCAAATAAGAACGCTCAAAAAATCCCGTGCGTTATGCAAAAAAACACAGGCTTGCGGCATCCCTGATGCGCCGCAAATGCACAAGGCGGGCGCTGCTCGCACCGTCAGGCGATGTGAGCGGCACCCGCCTTGTGCGGGGCTTACCAGAGCGCCAGGGTATAGCTGAGGATCAGGCGGTTCTCGTTGAGATCGTTACCGAAGTGGGCGGTGCGCACCGTAGCGTTGCGCCACTTGAAACCGAGGTTTTTCAGCGGGCCGCTCTGCACGACGTAGCCTATGTCGGTGTCGCGCTCCCATTCGCGACCGCCTGGCTTGCCGACGCCCAGATCGATGCTGTCGCCGGCCAGGTAGCGGGTCATGAAGGTCAGGCCGGGAATGCCCAGCGCCGCGAAGTTGTAGTCGTAGCGCGCCTGCCAGGAACGCTCGTCCTTGTTGGCGAAGTCGTTGATCTGCACGAAGTTGACCAGGTAAGCATCGCTGCCATTGACGTAGGCAAAGCCGGTGTCGCCGCTCATGCGTTGGTAGCCGAGACCGAAGGCGTGGCCGCCGAGGGCATAGGTGAACATGGCGCCGAAGGCGTTGTTGTCGATGTTGCTGCTGCCGTCGTCGGTGGAGCGGGCGTAGCGCAGGTCGCTCTTGAGCGTCTGGCCTGCGCCCAGCGGCAGCACGTGGACCAGACTGAACTGGTGTTGGTGGTAGAAGTTGTCCAGGCCGCCGTAGTTGTAGCCCGTGTTCAGCCGATCGTTCCACTGGTAGGCAAGGCCGGCGAAGTTGAAGGCGTCGCTGCGGGCCTGGCCACTGACAATGCCCTTGGCGCCGGTGGTGGTGATTGCCATTTTCTCGTAGTCCGAGGAGTCGCGCTGGTTGACCCGATCCACGCGCCCCGCATCGAAACTCAGGCCTTTGATCTCTTGAACGTTCAACTGGCCACCGCGAAATGTTTGCGGCAACAGGCGCGAGTCATTGGCCAGCAGTACCGGCAACTTCGGGGCAAGGGTGCCGAGCTTGAGCACGCTGTTGGACGCTTTGAACTTGGCCGTCAGGCCCAGTTCGCCATACTCGTCCTTGGCGCGCTTGGGTGGCTCGTTATCGCGTTTGAGCAGGCCGGAGCCGGCTCGATCGGGACTGGAGTCGAGCTTGATGCCGAGCTGGCCGAGGGCATCGATGCCGACGCCGATCATGCCGTCGGTATAGCCGGATTCGTAGCGCAGCAGGAAGCCCTGGGCCCATTCTTCTTGCTTGGACTGGGCGGCATTGGCCTGGCGGAAGTCGCGGTTGAAGTAGAAGTTGCGCGTTTCCAGTCTGGCCGTGCTGTCTGCCAGGAAGTCGGCGTGAGCCTGTGCGGCGAGGCCGCTGCCGGCCAGGAACAGGGTGAGGGTGGTGGGTTTCATTGGATGCCTTTTGTTATTTTTGTTGTCGACGAGCCGCTCCCGCGCCATTTGGAGTTGGCGAGGGAAGGGCGCTTTTGGGGTGTCCTGCGCCGAGTGGCGCAGGGCGGGCGTAAAAGAGCGCGAAGCAAAGGAGCGGACTCGCGCTCGGGGCGACAGCCCCGGAAAAGCAGGGTCAGTGACTGCTGGCCATGGCAGCTCCAAGGCCGGTCTGGGCACGGACGAACTGGTCGGCATAGGCGGCGCGTTCGCGGTCGGCGCGTTCGCTGCGGTCAAGCCTGGAAGCGACCACTATGACCAGGAAGGCCAGTGGCATGGAGAACAGCGCCGGCTGGTCGTAAGGGAAGAGCGCCTGGGCATGCCCCAGTACACCGACCCACACAGACGGCGAGCCGATCACCAGGGCCAGTGCGCTGACCAGGCCGGTCAGGCCGCCATAGAGAGCGCCGCGGGTGGTCAGGCCACCCCAGTACATGGCCATGATCAGTACCGGGAAATTCGCCGAGGCGGCAATGCCGAACGTCAGGCCGACCAGGAAGGCGATGTTCTGGCCCTCGAACAGAATACCGAGGGCAATCGCAACGATGCCCAGGCAGACGGTGGCGATGCGCGACACGCGCATTTCCTGTTTCTCGTCGGCGCAGCCCTTCTTCAATACCGAAGCGTAAAGGTCATGGGAGATGGCCGAGGCACCGGCCAGGGCCAGGCCAGCCACCACTGCGAGAATGGTGGCGAAAGCCACGGCAGAGAGGAAACCGAGAAACAGGTTACCGCCCACCGCCTTCGCCAGGTGCATGGCCACCATATTGCTGCCGCCAATCATGGTCCCACCGAGCTTGCCATCGACGTAGTACTGAGGATCCGTGCCGACGATGACGATGGCGGTATAGCCCAGGACGCAGACCACCAGGAAGAAGAAGCCGATGAACACTGTGGCGAACAGCACGGATTTACGCGCCTCCTTGGCATTGGGCACAGTGAAGAAGCGCATCAGGATGTGCGGCAGGCCGGCAATGCCGAAGACCAGTCCAAGAGATAAGGACACCGCGTTGATCGGGTCGGCCAGCAAGGTGCCCGGGCCCATGATCTGCACGCCGCTGGCATGCACGGCCACAGCCTGGGCGGCCAGCGTCTCGAAGCTGAAGTCGAAGCGACTCAGGGCCATCAGCACCAGGGTAGTGCCGCCCGCCAGGAGCAGGACCGCCTTGGTGATCTGTACCCATGTGGTGGCGAGCATGCCGCCGAAGATCACATAGACCAGCATCAGCAGTCCGACTACCACCACCGCGGTGCGGTAGTCGAGACCGAACAGCAGTTTGATCAGTTGACCGGCACCGACCATCTGCACCACTAGATAGCAGCACACCACGGTCAGCGATCCGAGGGCGGCGAAGCTGCGCACGCGGGTTTGATCGAGGCGGTAGGAGACGATGTCGGCGAAGGTGTAGCGCCCCAGGTTGCGCAAGC
This sequence comes from Pseudomonas sp. Pseusp3, assembly GCF_047304225.1. NCBI lineage: Bacteria > Pseudomonadati > Pseudomonadota > Gammaproteobacteria > Pseudomonadales > Pseudomonadaceae > Pseudomonas > Pseudomonas sp. Pseusp3. The sequence goes on from NZ_JBGLYV010000113.1 coordinate 15,185, forward strand.
GCTCGGCCATCAGGAAGGTGACGATGGGCCAGCCGACGAAGAAGCCGATGATGTAAACGAAGCCGTCGTAGCCCTTGGCGAAGACCAGGCTCGACAGGCCCAGCAGAGTTGCCGCCGACATGTAGTCGCCGGCGATTGCCAGGCCATTCTGGAAGCCGGTGATACCGCCACCGGCGCTGTAGAAATCGGCAGCGGAGCGGGTGCGTCGCGCCGCCCACCAGGTGATCAGCAGGGTGGCGAGGACGAAGACGAAAAACATGCCGATGGCGTGCAGGTTGAGCGGTTGCTTCTGCGCAATGATGGGCTCGGCATGGGCCAGCACAGGGCTGAGGGCGAGAAGGGCGGACAGGCGTTTCATGCGCGGGACTCCTGCAGGATCTGCGAGCTGAGTACGTCGAAGCGGGTGTTGGCGCTGTGCACGTACCAGGCGGTGAGTAGCCAGGACAACAGGATGATCGTCACGCCGATGGGCATGCCGAGGCTGAGGTGGCTGCCGTCGTACAGCGGCAGGTGCAGCCAGGCAGGGGCGAAAGCCACCACCATGATGAAGCTGTAATAGATAGCCAGGACCGCGGCGCTCAGCGTCCAGGCCAGCAGTGCACGCTGGCGCGCGAGCCGGTGGAACTTGGGGTTGGCCCTGACCCGTGCACAGGTCTGGACGTGGTTCGGATGGTCGGTCGTCATGGTGAGGCTCCGCATTTCTAGTTGTTTTTGTTGTTCGGCCTTTTGAGGGGCGTACGGGTACCCGGGCAGCGACCCGATGCGGGACGCCACCTGAATGCTGATGTGCTGGAGTTATTGCCGCCCGGATGACCTTGCGGTGGAGAGAGGGCGGTGCAGGAGGGCGGGGGCGATTCGCTGCGCTGCGAGCAGCGGATCGGGCCAACGGCAGACGAGAACCGTGGCCGCGATTGCGCTGTTGCGCAGCTGCTTGAGTCCGGCGTGCAAGCCGGTGTTTATCCATGCGCTCATGCTGTCAGCCCTCGATATTTATTATTGGGGTGGGGGGCTTTCCTGGCCTGAAAACGATGCTGGCCAAGTTGGGTGAGATGCGAGTATATAAGTGCATATTTCCCATATGTATTGGCGGAAAAGCCCGATGGATATGCAAAAATGCACAACGCAGAACCCACTGAACTGGGACGACTTGCGTTTCTTCCTCGAAGTTGCCCGTGCACGCACCGCCAGCGGTGCGGCCCGTCGCCTGGGAGTGGACTACACCACCGTGTCGCGGCGTATCCGCGCACTGGAGCAGTGCCTGGGCGCCCTGCTGTTCGAGAAGTCGCGAACATCCGGTTTTGTCCTGACCGTGGAGGGGCAGCGACTGGTCGGCCACGCCGAATCCCTGGAAAGTACGCTGCTGGTAGCCTGCGAGCAGGTTTTCGGCACCACCGGGGGGCTCGCCGGGCATCTGCGAATCGGCTGTACCGAAGCCTTCGGAACCTGTTTCATCACTGCGCAGATGAGCCACTTCCTTGAGCACTACCCGAATATCTCGGCGGATATTTTGCCGGTCCCGCATTTCATCAACCTGTCACGGCGCGAGGCGGATATCGCCATCACCCTGGAGCGGCCCGAGCGCGGTCCATACGTGTGCTCGCGATTGTGCGACTACCGCCTGCGCCTTTATGCGACGCCGGAGTACCTGGCGAATCATCCGCCGATCGGTTGCCGCGAGGACCTGGACGGCCACCCGTTTGTTACCTACGTCGAGGACCTGGCCTTCAGCTTCAAACTGCTCTACCTGAACGACCTGATGCCCGGAGCCATCAGCCGCCTGCGCAGCACCAGCGTGGTGGCCCATTACCACGCAGCCTTGGAAGGACGGGCGCTGGCCGTCCTGCCCTGCTTCCTCGCCGGCCCCGATCCCCGCCTGTGCGAAGTGCTGCCCGGTGAAGTGGAGATCACGCGACAATTCTGGATGTACTACAGCGAAGATCTGCGCAAGCTGAAACGGATCACCCTGGTGGCCGAGTACCTGCGCGCCTGCGCGGAACTGAATCGTCCGTTACTGATGGGCGAGTCACGCTTGATGAGCTATCTACCGTCACCCTGAGGGCGGTTCATCGGAGCCTGGCGATGAGGCGTGAGTTTCGTTCATTGCGAAAGGCCAGTTGGTCGATGGTCTGGGTTGCGTGTTCGGCTTCTTCG
>NZ_JBGLYV010000114.1:0-17205 GCF_047304225.1 Pseudomonas sp. Pseusp3
GCCATCGAGCGCGACGGGCAGACCAGCGCGGCGCGTCGCATCGTCATGATCCGCGGCTGGAAGACCGCGACGCTGCTGGTCAGCAACAGGGATTTCGACGACGCCGGCATCGCCGTGCTGCGGGAGTTTTGCCGGGCGCGCTCCTTCGACCTGGCCTACTACCCCGGGATGAACGTGACCGAGGCGAACCGCTACAACCTGCTCGACCGGCCCTGGTTCTTCGACGCGGCGCAGGCCTTGCTGTCCGGCGAGCGCGCGGAGTTCCTGGCGCGCTACAAGTTCGACGTGCGTCCGACCACGGATGATCGGCCGTATTTCTTCCACTTCTTCAAGTGGCGCTCGCTGCCGGAACTGCTGGCGCTGAAGGCGCAGGGCGGCCTGTCAATGCTGGAGTGGGGCTATCCGGTGCTGATCGCCACGCTGCTGCAGTCCGGCGTGGCCGCCGTGCTGCTGATCCTGGCGCCGCTATGGGTGGCGCGGCGGCGCCAGCGGCGCTCTCGAGATGCGGCTTTGGCCAGGTTCGAACTTCGAGTCGTGTCCTACTTCGCAGCCATCGGCTTCGCCTTCATGTTCGTGGAAATCGCCTTCATCCAGAAGTTCACCCTGTTCCTCAGCCACCCGTTGTATTCGGTGGCGGTAACGCTCAGCGCGTTCCTGATCTTCGCTGGCCTCGGCAGCCATTACTCCGGCCGGCGACGGGGGGGCATTGGAACGGGTGTGGGGCCCCGTCATCCGCTCGCGCGGCCAGTCCTGGCGATCTGCGCGATCGCCCTGCTCTACCTGATCGCCCTGCCCCCGTTGTTCCAGTTGCTGGCGCCGGTGCAGACCCTCGCCAGGTTCGGCATCTGCGCCACGCTGGTAGCGCCGCTGGCGTTCGCCATGGGCATGCCGTTCCCGCTTGGACTCGGGCGCGTCTCCGCGTGCGCCGAAGCACTGGTGCCGATCGCCTGGGGCGTCAACGCCAGCGTATCGGTGGTGGCGGCCGTGCTGGCGACCCTGCTGGCGATCCACCTGGGTTTCACCGTGGTGTTGCTGCTGGCGTTGCTGCTGTATCTCGCGGCGGCGGTCATGTTTCCCTGATCGCGGCGGTTCGGAGCGAAACGTCAACAGACCCTGGAGAGACGAATGGCCTGCTGGAACGCCGCTTGCCGCAGTTCACACGTCTCGCCGTGTCGATCAGCGAGGGCGACGCCTTTCCTGCCTCGAAGCTAAACATTTGAAAATGTAGACGTGTGCGTCATGCCAAAGATGGGAGGTTCCGTGCCGCAAGCAATGGGTCTTGGTCGACGCAGTCGAGTCGTAAGAGCTGGCTTTCATTCCATAGCTGCCGGTGGTGGCCGGCAGAAACCGGCCAGAAGCGGCCTCTCAGGCAGGGCCATCAAGCCCTGGAAACAACCCGCACTGCACAAGCCGCAACCAGGGAGGCCGCGGCTCTTCAAATGCTCAGATGAGCGCCTGACCGGGGGGATTTCCCTGCCGGCCGACGATAGCGAAATAACAATTACCATCAGTCGTCAGGCAGCCAGGCAATTATCGTTTCCCCTTCAAGGAGACTACGCAAAGATAAGCACCCCAAAGCAGACCACACACGGCAAGTATCAGCTCCGGATTGAAAATGTTCTGATCGACCGGCGCCACCCGGATTTCGCTGTAAAGGCACAAGGCGCCAGCGATCAACGCCATAAAGTAGTTGGTCCGGGTTCTCGTCCGGCGCAGCAACAGAACCTTTTTCAGACCCTCGTCTTTCCACTCTTGCCGGGGCATGCACTGGATTTCCTCCAGCACCACCACACCCCACAGCAACGCGCACAACCAGTAGCCAATCATCATGTAGTCCTCCAGTTGGAACTTTGATTCAACATGAATGCAGCGCGTATTCCGCGCTCAACCTACAAATTTTGCAGAGAGGTCAATATGCTTGAGTTGAACGGATCCCACTATCGACGTTAGCTGGACATCCTTGTGGAGATATCGGCCAAGCGTTTGTAGTGGTTCCACTACAGGCAGGCTGGATCGGCTGCGTCGGATGGCAAGGCGTTCTAGGTCAACAGGCCGTTTTCCAGTGCATAGCGGGCCAGTTTGGCATTGCTGTCCATCCCGGTTTTTTCCAGGATGCGTGCCCGGTACGTCGTGACGGTACTCGGGCTCAAGTGCAGTATCTGGGCGATGCGGACAATTCTCTCGCCTGCTGCGAGCAGCTTGAGTACTTCAAGTTCCCGGTCGGATAGTGCTTCGTGGGGTGCCGCGTCGCCTCTGCCGATAGCGTTGACCAGTTTTTCCGCCAGCTCAGGACTGACGTGCTTGCCGCCTGAGGCCACCTTGCGAACTGCCGCAACCAGGGTGGCTGCGGAAATATCCTTGGTGAGGTATCCCGCAGCGCCGTGCTTCATGGCGCGTAATGCATAGGCCTCGACCGAATGCATGCTCAACATCAGAACGGCGAGCCTGGGCTTCTCCGCACGCATGAGTTTGAGGAGTTGGAGACCGGTTTTGTCGGGCAGCTGGATATCGACCAGCGCCACGTCGAAATCCTGCTCCCGGATCAGCAGCATTGCGTCCTGTGCCGTCTCTGCTTCACCTGTTACTTCGATCTCGCCGGCAGTCTCCAACATGCGTCGCACGCCGTTGCGCACGATGCTGTGATCATCCACCAGCAAGACTCTGATTTTTTGCTCAGGCATCTGTATTTTCCATTCGTACCCGCACTAACCCTGCGGCCAGTGACCGGCAAGCCACGGAATCGGCTGCAGAGCTTGACGTTAGCAGGCCGCGATTGCATTGCAAGATGACAATTTCCCCTGGATCCGGGGCATTGCGCCAACCTTGCTAGTATTCCCTAAGCTGACGCTCGGTTTTCACCATGGGAAACACTGCGTGGCATCAACTTTGACTGGACACAGACATGGCCACAGTAACGACACCGATCGAAGTTTTCGACATGAAGACGTTGCTGGCAGCGCTGCAGGCGTTGCGCAAAGGTGACTTCACTACGCGCATGCCGGAAGACTGGACCGGCATGCCGGGCAAGATCGCCGACACGCTCAACGAAATCATCGACATGGCAGCCGACACCACCACCGAATTCGAACGCGTGGCGCGACTGATCGGCAAGCAGGGCAAGGTCGATGAGCGCATCGAATTGCCGATGATGAAAGGCTCATGGCAAAAGATCGTCAACTCGAGCAATGCGCTTACCAGCGACCTCATCAGCCCGATGAACGAGATCATTCGCGTTGTCGGTTCGGTGGCCGAGGGTAATCTGAGCCAACAGGTACCACCGGTACTCAACGGCCTGAAACTGCGGGGCCAGTTCCTCAAGTCCGCCGGGATCGTGAACACCATGGTGACGCGACTGGGCTCCTTCGCTTCCGAAGTGACCCGCGTAGCCCGCGAAGTCGGCACCGAAGGGATTCTCGGTGGGCAGGCCAATGTCAAAGGAGTGTCCGGCACCTGGAGGGATCTGACCGATTCCGTCAACGACATGGCCGCCAACCTGACCACCCAGATGCGCAACATCGCTTACGTGACGACCGCGGTGGCCAAAGGCGATCTGGGCAAGACGATTACCGTCGAAGCCAAGGGTGAGATTCTCGAGCTGAAAAACACCATCAACACCATGGTCGGCCAGCTCTCGAGCTTCGCTGCGGAGGTGACCCGCGTGGCGCTGGAAGTCGGTACCGAAGGCAAGTTGGGCGGTCAGGCGGAAGTGCGCGACGTATCAGGCACCTGGCGCGACCTGACCGAATCGGTCAACGGCATGGCGGCCAACCTGACCACCCAGGTGCGCAACCTCGCCCAGGTGACGACGGCGGTGGCGCGTGGCGACCTCGGCAAGAAAATTACCGTTGAAGCCAAGGGCGAGATTCTCGAACTGAAAAACACCATCAACACGATGGTCGACCAGCTCTCCAGCTTCGCCGCAGAGGTGACCCGCGTGGCGCTGGAAGTCGGCACCGAAGGCAAGTTGGGCGGACAAGCCGAAGTGACCGGCGTATCCGGTACCTGGAAGGACCTGACCAATTCGGTCAATGGCATGGCGGCCAACCTGACCACCCAGGTGCGCAACATTGCCGACGTGACGACGGCGGTGGCCAACGGCGACCTGTCGCGCAAGATCACAGCCGAAGCGAAAGGTGAAATTCTCCAGCTCAAGGAAACCATCAACACCATGGTGGACCAGCTCTCGACCTTTGCCGACGAAGTGACGCGCATGGCCCGCGAAGTGGGGACTGACGGCAAGCTTGGTGGACAGGCCAAGGTGGCGGGCGTTGGCGGAACCTGGAAAGACTTGACCGACTCGGTCAACAGCATGGCGGCCAACCTGACCAATCAGGTGCGCAACATCGCCGACGTGACGACGGCGGTGGCAAAGGGCGACCTGGGGCGCACGATTACCGTGGAAGCCAAAGGCGAAATCATGGAGTTGAAGAACACCATCAACACAATGGTGGACCAGCTCAACAGCTTTGCCGCCGAAGTGACGCGGGTAGCACGCGAAGTCGGCACCGAAGGAAAGCTCGGCGGGCAGGCACAGGTGCAAGGCGTGTCCGGCACCTGGAAGGATTTGACCGAAAACGTGAACTTCATGGCGGCCAACCTGACCAGCCAGGTGCGAGGCATCGCAAAAGTGGTGACCGCGGTAGCCAACGGCGACATGAAGAAGAAACTGACACTGCAAGCCAAGGGCGAGATCGCCGAACTGGCCGACACCATTAACGGCATGACCGATACGCTGGCGCTGTTCTCCGACCAGGTGACCTCGGTGGCGCGTGAAGTGGGCGTCGAGGGCAAGCTGGGCGGCCAGGCCAACGTGCCGGGCGCTGCCGGCACCTGGCGCGACCTGACCGACAACGTGAACGGCCTGGCGGCCAACCTGACCAATCAGGTGCGTGCAATTGCCGACGTGGCGACGGCCGTGACCAAGGGCGATCTGACCCGTTACGTGGAGGTGGAAGCAAAGGGTGAAGTGGCGGAATTGAAGGACAACGTCAACGAGATGATCCGCAACCTGCGGGAAACCACGCGGCAGAACGCGGAACAGGACTGGCTCAAGACCAATCTCGCGAAATTTACCCGCCTGCTGCAGGGCCAGCGCGATCTGGCGGCTGTCTCCAAGATGGTGCTGTCGGAACTGGCTCCGCTGATCAACGCCCAGCACGGTGTGTTCTACATGATGAACGAGAGCCCGCCCGATCCTGCGAAACTCAAACTGCTGTCGGCGTATGCGTACAAGGGCAACATCAATGTCAACGATGAGTGGCGGCTCGGCGAGGGCCTGGTCGGGCAATGCGCTTACGAGAAGCGGCGCATCCTTTTGACCGATGTCCCCGGCAATTACGTCGCGATTTCATCGGGACTGGGTGCGGCCGCCCCGCTGAATATCATCGTGTTGCCGATCCTGTTCGAGAACAAGGTCAAGGCCGTCGTCGAAATGGCTTCATTCACGCGCTACAGCGTCATTCATCAAACCTTCCTTGATCAGCTTGCTGAATCGATTGGCATCGTGCTCAACACAATCGAAGCCAATATGCGTACCGAAGAACTGCTCAAGCAGTCGCAATCGCTGGCGCAGGAGTTGCAAAGGCAACAGGAAGAATTGCGCCAGACCAACGAGGAACTGGAGGACAAGGCTGGAATGCTGGCGGAGCAGAAAGCCGAAGTCGAGCGCAAGAACCGCGAAGTCGAAATCACCAAGCTGTCGCTGGAGGAGAAGGCGGAGCAGTTGACGCTGACTTCGAAGTACAAGTCCGAATTCCTCTCCAGCATGTCCCATGAGCTCAGGACGCCATTGAACAGCTTGCTGATCCTGGCCCAGCAGCTCAGCGACAACGCCGAACACAATCTCACCCCCAGGCAGGTCGAATATGCCAGGACCATCCGTAGCGCCGGCAAAGACCTGCTGGAGCTGATCGACGAGATTCTCTATCTGTCGAAGATCGAGTCGGGTACGGTCACACTGGATCTGAATGAAGCGCTGTTCGCCGATCTGCACGACCAGATCGAGCGCACCTTCCGGCCGGTCGCCGAAAGCCGGGGCCTCACCTTCACGATTGAACTGGCGCCTACCCTGCCCCCCGTCATCTGGACCGACGAAAAGCGCCTGCTGCAGGTGGTCAAGAACCTGCTGTCCAACGCCTTCAAGTTCACTGAGCAAGGCAGCGTCAAGATCAGCATCGCACCCGCTGTGTCCGGGTGGAGCGTGGATCACAGCGAACTGAATCACGCCGAAGCGGTGGTCGCCTTCGTGGTCACCGACACCGGCATTGGAGTCTCTGCCGGCAAGCAGAAACTCATCTTCGAAGCGTTCCAGCAAGCAGACACCGGAACCTCACGAAAATACGGCGGCACCGGCCTCGGTCTGTCGATCAGCCGCGAGCTCGCACACCGGCTGGGCGGTGAGCTGCGGCTGATTGCCGGTGAGATCGGCAAGGGCAGCATTTTCGCGCTGTACGTGCCCTTGCGCACACGGGATGCCCAGCGTCAGTCGCCAGACGAATCAGCGACAGAGGTAGAGACAGTACCTGACCAGGTCAGGCGCGACCTGATGCCAGGCCCGTCTGCACAGATACTGGACGACCGCGAGTCTGTCCAACCCGGGGACCAGGTGCTGCTGATGCTCGAGGGCGACGCCCGATTCGCCAGTATTCTGCTCGAGGCCGCGCGCCAGAAGGGATTCAAGGCTATCGTCACGACCCGTGGCACGGATGCGCTGGAGCTTGTCGAGCGCTTCAAGCCCGCCGCGATCACCCTGGATCCGGGCCTGACGGACATCGATGGCTGGTTGCTACTCGAGCAGTTGAAGCGAGATTTCGCCACGCGTCACATTCCGGTCCAGATCATTTCGACCGCTGACGACCGCACACGCGGGCTGCGCTATGGCGCTTTCGACTTTTTGCTCAAACCGGTCACAGCCGACGAAATTCAAAATGCGCTGGTCGGCATCGTGGCATTCGCACGGCGCAAGACCAGGAGTCTGCTGCTCGTCGACGGCGACGAAGGCAACCGCGCCCGCATCCTCGATCTGCTCGGCAATACCGACGTGAAGGTCGCAACGACCGACAGCGGCGCTGGAGCCTTGAAGAAACTGGCAAAGAAACGCTACGACTGCATGGCAATCAACCTCAAACTGCCCGACGCATCCGGTATCAGCTTTCTCGAAGCGTTGCAGGAAGACCACGCAATGCGTGAATTGCCAATCGTGGTCTATGGTGCAGAGACACTGACCAAGCCGGAACACGAGCGTTTCAGGACACTGCTCGGCAAGGGCGTCATCAAGGCAGTTCAATCCCCCGAGCGCATACTCGACGAAACCGCGCTGTTTCTACACCGCGTCGTAGCCAGGCTGCCGCAGACCCAGCGCAGGATGCTGGAAAAACTCTATGAGGGCTCGGACAGTCTGGAGGGCAAAAAAGCCCTGGTGGTCGACGATGACGTGCGCAATATCTTTGCCCTGACCAGCGTGCTCGAGTGCAACAAAATGCTGGTGGCCACGGCCGAAAACGGCCGGACCGCCATAGAACTGCTGCAGCAGCAGCCCGATACCGACATCATCCTGATGGACATCATGATGCCCGGGATGGATGGCTTTGAAACCATGCGCCAGATCCGTACATTCAAAAGATTTGAGACCCTGCCCATGATTGCGCTGACGGCCAAGGCGATGATGGGTGATCGTGAAAAGTGCCTCGAGGCAGGAGCATCGGACTATGTCAGCAAGCCGGTGGATACCGACCAGCTGCTGTCACTGATGCGCAAATGGCTCTATCGATGACGCTGGACCACGCCCATTGCGCGACAGCAAAAGTGGCATTGTGCGCAAGCTTACCGGTGCTGCCGTCAAGGCTAGAGACGCTGGCGCAAACTGAAGTGGCATAAATATGCAGCAGGAACCCCCGGTACTCAAAGAGATAACCCAGGTGCGGCAACCGCTCCCGCCTGATGGCGTGCCAGCATCGGTGTTGCTGGTGGATGACAATCCCGCCAAGCTTACGGCGCTGGCTGCGGTGATTGCCGACATGGGCCTGGATATTGCCACGGCGACTTCCGGGCGCGAGGCACTGCGCCTGCTATTGCAGCGCGACTTCGCAGTCATCCTGCTCGACGTGAAAATGCCCGTGATGGACGGTTTTGAAACCGCGGCACTGATTCACGGCCGCCCGAAGTCGGCCCACACGCCCATCATCTTCGTCACAGCCGAGGCCGATACGGATACCGAGCGTTTCCGCGGTTATACGTCCGGCGCAGTGGATTACATCTTCTCGCCGATTGTGGCCGAAGTTCTTCGCGCCAAGATCCGGGTGTTTGTCGACCTGTTCTACCTGCAGCGCAAACTGACGATGCAGGCCGAAGAATTGCTGCAATCGAAGCTGCAACTGCGTGAGCTGGCCTCCTATCAGGAGCACATCAAGGAAGAAGAGCGAAAGCGCATCGCACGCGACATCCATGACGAGCTGGGACAGAGTCTGCTGGCGTTGCGAATCGATGTCTCCATGTTGCAGGCGCGCACCAGTACCATGCACCCCAAGCTCAACGAAAAGGCCAGCGATGCGCTGAATCACCTCGATACAGCCATCCGCAGTGTCCGCAGTATCATCAATGAACTTCGGCCACCCGTACTCGATCTGGGATTGCAGGCAGCGATCGAGTGGCAACTTGAAGAGTTCCGCCAGCGCAGCGCGGTCGAGTGCACGATGTCGGTGAAAGACCAGGATTTGCGTTGCGAGCTGAATGAAAAATCCGCCACGACACTGTTCCGCATCGTGCAGGAATCGCTGTCGAACATTGCCCGGCACGCGCAAGCGACACAGGTGCATATCGAACTCTACAGGGACGGTCGCCGACTCTACCTGCAGATCAAAGACAATGGCGTAGGCATGACCGATCGCAGAAAATTGAACTCGTTCGGACTGGTGGGGATGAAGGAACGCATCAGCATGCTGGGCGGGGAATTCACCATCGACAGCGCACCGCACAAAGGAACGAGGCTGACGATATCGCTGCCACTCGACTGACCCGGATGGCATTGAAACACTATGGCCCGGGCCTTTCAGACCGGCCAACCAGGGGCGGTGTATTTTAATCGTCGCTCCCCAAGAGACCGGACGATCAATCGCACAGATGGCATAATCGCAAACTGTTTATAACAGGGGCGCATGAATGACCGTCGAAAGCTATGACCAACTCGCGATCTTCTCGGCCGTGGCCCAGGAGCGCAGTTTCACCCGCGCCGCCGCCAGGCTCGGCATGTCTCAACCGGCCTTGAGCCGGGCGATGCGTCAGCTGGAGGAGCGACTGGGGGTCAGGTTGCTGGCTCGCACCACCCGAAGCGTCTCCCCCACCGAAGCCGGCGAGCATTTGCTGCGGGTGATCGCCCCCCGGTTCGAAGAAATCGACAGTGAGCTGGCGTTGCTCAGCGAGTTCCGCGACAAGCCGGCCGGCAAATTGCGCATCACGGCCGGTGAGCACTCGGCGATTACGCTGTTGCATCCGGTGCTGGCAAAGCTGCTGCCCGATAATCCCGATCTCAATATCGAAATCATCGTCGACTACGGCTTGACCGACATCGTCGCGGAGGGCTTCGATGCCGGTGTGCGCCTGGGCGAGCAAGTCGCCAAGGACATGATCGCGATGCGCATCGGCCCTGACATGCGGATGGCAGTGGTTGGCTCTCCGGCTTACTTCACCCGTTATCCCAAACCAGTCATCCCCAGTGACCTCATGGTGCACAACTGCATCACCCTGCGTATGCCGACTTACGGCGGCCTGTTCCTCTGGGAGTTCGAAAAAGACGGGCAAGAACTGAAGGTACGGGTCGAAGGCCAACTGGTGTTCAACAACATCGCCATGCGCCTGGAGGCGGCCCTCCAGGGACTGGGACTGGCCTATATGCCGGAGGACCTGGTGCTGGAGCATGTAGCGCAAGGTCGGTTGGTTCACGTGCTCCAGGACTGGTGCGAACCCTTTGCTGGCTACCACCTCTATTATCCGAGCCGGCGCCAGAGTTCACCGGCCTTCACCTTGCTGCGCGAAGCCCTGCGCTATCTGGGTTGATTAGGCTGGACGCTATCCAGCGCTTCACCGGCGCGCTTGGCCGCGGCGGCATCACCCTGGTCAGCCAGCAGTTGAACCAGCTGACCTAACTGCGCAGCCGTCAGGCCGACCCGCAGGCTGGCAGCCATGTGCGAGCGCAGTTGCGACTCGACACCGGGAGTGACGGCTAAAGCCGCGACGGTGGCCAGTTCACGACTTTGCCAGTCCAGGTTGTCACGCTCGAAGATGTCGCCAAACAGATGCGCCTGCAAGTACTGGTTGATGACGGGAACGAAGTCGAACAACGGGCCCTGCACCGGCGCACCGGCGATTCGCGTCTGATTGGCTTTGCCCGCCGCGAGCAGTTCATCGCCGACGGGAATGACCCGGCCGGGCTCGCGCCCCGGATCGTCCTGAACCCCGCGTTGCTTGCGTGCCTCGACCACCTTCATCAACTCGCCGAGTGCATTGAGGCTGCGTGGAAAACCGCTGTAGGCGTAGAGCTGCACCAGAGTTTCCTTCGCCTCGCTGACCGTGAGGCCGGCATCCAGCCCTTGATTCAATGCGGTATTGAGCGCGGACATGTTGCTCGTGGCCATGGCGGCGGCCATCAACGGGATGGCCTGTTGCCTGGCGGACAGCGTCCCGGATACCGGTTGGGTCGCAGTCTGGGCTTGCGGTGCCTGCGAACCTTGGGCGTTGTATTGCTCGTCGGTCACTTTCTCCAGCCATTGCACACTCTTGCCATCCACCGAGCCCGTCACGGCCAGGTGCGTCATGGCGCTCGTCGCAGCGGCGCCATGCCAGTGCTTGACGCCCGGCGGGCAGACGATCACGTCGCCCGGGCGGATTTCCTGCACCGGCTTGCCCCATTCCTGGACCCGCCCCACGCCGGAAGTCACCACCAATCGCTGTCCTGCGGGATGGGTATGCCAGGCCGAGCGCGCGCCCGCTTCGAAGCTGACATAAGCACCGGAAGCATTGATCTCGTCCGTGGCGGGAAACAAGGGATCGACGCGTACCCGCCCGGTGAAATAGTCCGCGGGGCCCGCAACCGAAGCCTGACTGCCCGCCCGGCTAATCTGCTGCACAGCCCGGGACTCACTGGCATTGTCTGCACCGACGGCGTCGGCAAAAGGCGCCGCGGCGCACACCGCGATGCCTATCAAGGTGTTCTTCATGAGGACGTATCCCTTCAAGTCAGAGCGTTCTGGCGTAAAACGCGGTCAACTGGCCCATTGCGACGTCCACATACGCAGGCACCCAGTAGGTGTCGATATGGGTCGCGCCATCGATGGTGAACAGTTTTTTGTCCTGGGTACCGGTAGCCTTGGCAAAGGCTTGTTGCGACATGTACAGGCTGTCGGCCTTGCTGCCTGCAATCATCAGCAACGGCTTGTCGATCAGCTCGATCTGATCCGTGGCATCGAAGCTCATCAGGTCCATCAGGCTGCTCTGGGTGTAACGGAAGGTCGAGTTGGGGTGAGCGTGGGTCTTGCCGTAGTACTCGAAGCCCTGTCTGTACAGATCGAACGGCAGCCTGGCAATCTGCTCATCAGTCAGCCTGGCATCACCGACGTAGAGCACCTCCCCACCCGCCGCTTCCTGGGCGCGGGCCGCCGACGCCTGCTGCAAGCGATCCTGGATCGTCGACAGCTGCGAATCCTGGTAGCCATTTCGGCGAACCAGCCCGGAGTTGAACATGCTCAAGGTCGCAATCGCCTGGAAGCGCTTGTCGGTCCGCGCCGCCGCCAATGAATAACCGCCACCGCCGCAGATACCCAGCAAGCCCAGACGCTTGCTGTCGACGCCGGGATAGCCGGCAATGAAGTCCGCCATGCCATGGATGTCATCGATGCGATGCGCCGGTTTGTCGACATTGCGCGGCTCACCACCACTGGCCCCCTGATACGCCGCATCCGCCGTGATCGTGATGTAACCCTGATCCGCCAGACGCTGGGCATACAGGCCCGCAACCTGCTCCTTCACCCCACCATTGGGGTGCGCCACGACGACGACCGGGTATTTTCTCGCCGCATCATAGTTCGCCGGGGTGTAAACGTTGGCGGCAATGTCCAGGCCATCGAGCTTGTAGGTGACCGGATGGATGTTGACCTTGCCCGGTTCGTTCTTCGTCAGCGCGCCACCGTAGGTCAACGTGAATGGATTCTTCCTGTAGTCGCCGGCTTCGGCTTCGGCACCGGACATCCCGATCATGGCGGCCATCAACGTGGCCTTGAGCGTGGTTCGCATCATGGGAATACTCCTGATATTTCAAATGTGTGTGAGGGGCGGCCGATATCGCCGCGCTCCTGGTCAATCCAGATGTTTTTCAGCGAGAAACCGCGAAACCAGATCCGCGATCTCGACGTTGTTAATGTCCGAAAAAGGAAAGTGGCTATTGCCCTTGATACCGATCTCCGGCAGGTGAACGAGCCTGACGTCACCGCCATGGCGATTCACCGTATCGCGCCACAGGCGCGCCATCTCGAGCCGTGCGCGCCAACTGTCCTGGGCCGGTAGCCGAACGGGTTGGTCGGGGATGTTGTCGCCGTAGAAGATAACGATGGGGATTCGGGTCAGTGCTTTGAACTGATCCGCCGATACGGCCAGGCCAGAGAGCGTGTCGAACGCGCTGGCAATCGGTGCGGGCACCTCCCCCTCTGGAAACACGAAACCGCTGCCCGGTTCGAACGCCACGATGGCCCGCACGTTCGAGCTTTTGATCGCCGCCAGCCAACCGGGGCCGCCACCCTGGGAATGCGTAAACAAGATGGCCGGACCGGTCTTTTCCAACAGAGCGCACACGCCATTGGATACGACGTCAATGTCGTAGGGTCCGGTATTGGGCGTCATCGCCCGAAAGAACTGCTCCAGCGCCGTCTGCCCACGTGGAAACTGGCTGCCTTCGAAAATCTCGGGCCACAGGCCGATGCGAAACTGGTTGAACCACAGTTGCTCGTCCGGCACCGGTTTGATCGTCGTTTCAACCAGGCTGCGTCCCGCATCGCCACGGCGCGGCTGGTCGATCAGGTACGTGGAGAATCCCCGCCGCAGGAAAATGTTCTGGAACCCTTCACGGCCGTCGGCCGTTGTCTCCCAGGACTTCGCGGACTGCCCCGCGCCATGCAGCATGAGAATCGGCAGCGGACGAGCGCCGACGGGAACCTGATAGAACGCATACACATGATCGCCGTGATAGGTCTGGCCATCGGGCATCAACGGTTTGTAGGTGTCGAAGGTTCCCGGCTGAGTGATCGATCCACCGCCGGCAGTGAGGCTGCCCTGATCCTTGATGATCAGCGGGGCGTGATCGTCAGCGCCGACACACGCCCCGGCGCCCAGTGCGAAACAAAGACTGCCGGCCTTTGCCGCGGCGGGCACGCATTGGCGGATGAAGCTCTGGATCATGACTTGCTCTCGGTTTGATATCGCCGAGAAGCAAATTACCTTTCGACGATTAATCGATAAAGCGCGCCAATCACATAGCACTGATACCAGATTCACATAAGTTCGATGGGTAGAACGAAAAGCTCACCGCTTGTGGAAGTGGTGAACCCGGGCTGGATGCAGCCCTCGGCGACAGACTGCAATCGGCCAGAAGCTGTCGTTGGAATAGCACCGCAGTTCTGTGGGAGCGGACTTGCCGGATCGCCGGACCGGCCGTGTCAGGCCGTAAGCGCCCACCTGTAGCGTTCACCAACCAGACTGCACCCTGCAATCCTGCTGATGACGGGCCATGGGTCTCGAGCCTGGTAAAGCAGGGCTCGCTTTTCCTCACCGCCGCCGGTGCGCCCTATGACTTTCGCTGGAGACGGTTAAGCCCCGAACCTTTCGAAGTGGTCATGGTGCTGCTGGGCCTGTCGCTATTCGACGAGGCACTGCAGGACGTCTTCGGGGCAAACGCCGCACACGCCACGCTTCGGGATGTGTCCGGCTTCGAGGATCCGCAGCTGGTCGCTTTGCTGCAATGCCTGCGCGAAGAAGCCGAACGGCCCATGGCCAGCTGCCGTTTCGTTCAAGGCGTTGCGGCGCTTATTGTGCGAAACACAACTGGGTGTGGTCACTGTCGCCAATGAAGTCGGCCACTCCAACCCCAGTCACTTCGCCCATGTATTTCGCAAGCACACCGGTCTTTCCCCAAGCGACTACCGGCGCCAGCGTCAGGGCTCTGCTGGCCGCAGATAGGGCTCGATAAAACCGCAGCCAAGGATCTCGTTCAGGCGTTGCGCATCGTTCATTCGGCGAAACAGTCCAATAGTCTTCCACGGCGCGTGACCATCGACATTGGGCGCCCCCAATCCGGCCAACAGGTCGGCGATCAGTATTGATCGGGTCTCGAAAGAGATGCGTGTCAGCCCGCTGCTATTGCCGACGCCGGCATGGGCATGAGCCCCGGAAAAGGCGATCAGGCTCCCCGGAGCGATATCGACGGCAATCCCCTCCTGCAGGTCGATCGCTTCCAGCAGATGCGGAATGGCTTCGTCGGCATCCACGGCATTGCGGCCGTCTCGATGGGATCGCTGCAAAATGGCGCGCATATCGAAATCTGCGCTCGAATTACCCAGCGGTCGCTGCCAGAGGCCTGGATACAAGGCGACGGTACGCCCTGCCGCGATGGGATAGATGGGCGCCCACCAGTTGGTTTGTGCATAGATATTCGAACCCCAGGTATCGCGGTGAAACGCGATGGTGGCCGTCGTGCGGGCACGCGGCGTCGACTGCCCTGACTCGCAATGCGGCTGAAAACGCAAATGCAGGCGATCGCACGCCAGGGTATCGGGGGCGATGCCAAGGCTTTGCACGACGTCCTGCCAGCGCTGCTGGACCTCAGCCGAGCCTGCGAAGTCGTGCTGAATTTTCGCAAAGCGCTCAGTCTGCTCAGGGTGGCTCAAATGGCGATGGATCTGTTGCGGCGACCAGGGATGCAGCGCGTCTTCGAGGAACGCACGCGTATATTCCACCAGCGCCATCATGGGCTGCAGGTCAGTGAAGCGAATGATCTCGCCAGCATAGATCCGGTCATGCAATTGGCGAGCGGTGCTCGGTATGGCAAGCGAGCTGTACATGACTGGAAGTCCCCTGAAGGTGCGCCCCTGACTTTAGATCCACGCCGATTGTGGCGAAAGTGGCAGGTGGGGCGAAAAAGCGCGGATCAGGCCCTGGGGACGTGAGCAACAGGCGACCTTCAAGCCATGAATGGGGCGCTTATGGCAGTTCTTGGCAGGCAGAAAACGGCCAAAAGCGGGCGTTCGCCTAAGGACTGCTTCAGACCCAGGCTGGGTGAAAACCCATGCGCCGTTTTGTAGTCTGCGTTGCTATGTAAAATCTGCCCGCGTTTGGTTAGTCAGCCCGCCCTGAAATTTACGTAGGAATGCGATTTTCGTTTCTATTCTGACTGTAAAACTTGCTCTAAAACGTTTTCACACAGCCTGGACCCAAAATGGACATCATTTTGACAGGGAGATCCAATGGTCATTGCCCGAGAAGGCGTGATTGCATGCTTTCCCGGACAAATACATTGACGCAATCAGTTACCGAATGACTCCATCAGGCCTCTAGTACCAACTGTGATAATCGTAGACTAAGGCGTTGACGTAGGAGAACAGGTGAGTCGGTTCGAAAACTAAATTTCAGCTGTTAATCAAAAAGTTAACTTAACTTTGGCGAATTTAGCGCGAATCCCGGCCAACCCTCCACGTGTTCTACGTCGGGGTCTGCTGGATAACGGCTATAGCGAATTGCCGATCGCCAGCGAGCATGCTGTCGCCATTGATGGTCTGCCGCCCATACACCAGGACCCGTTTGACCGCATCCTGGTGGCGCAGGCGATGGTTGAGGGGATAACGCTGCTGACGGCTGATGCAATGGTCGCGCAGTACCCGGGGCCTGTGCGGAAGGTGTAACGGTTGTCTGCTGCGAAGGACGCCTGAGACAGCGCTCAACTATCCTTTTACACACACCACCTGGCGCAGGGTGTGCACGACTTCCACCATCTCGCGCTGGGCTTCCATGACGCGGTCGATGTCCTTGTAGGCCATCGGGATTTCGTCGATCACGTCAGCGTCCTTGCGACACTCGACATGCACGGTGGCACGGATCTGGTCGGCGACGGTGAACAGCTTTTTCGCCTGGGTCCGGCTCATGACGCGGCCCGCGCCGTGGCTGCAGGAGCAGAACGACTCCTCGTTGCCCAGCCCGCGGACGATGAAGCTCTTGGCGCCCATGGAGCCCGGGATGATCCCCAGTTCACCCTTTTGCGCCGACACCGCGCCCTTGCGGGTGACCAATACCTCCCTGCCGAAGTGCCACTCCTTTTGCACGTAATTGTGGTGGCAGTTCACTGCCTCCAGTTCTGCATCAAAGGGCTTGGCAATGACCTGGCGCGCCGCGCCGATGACCGCGTGCATCATCAAGGCGCGGTTCTGCCGGGCGAAATCCTGGGCCCAGCCTACGGCTTCCACATAATCGGCGAAGTGCCGGCTGCCTTCCTCTAAATAGGCCAGGTCGCGGTGGGGCAGGTTGGCGATGTGCTGGCGCATGTCGGCCTGGGCCAGTTCGATGAACAGGCAGCCGATGGCGTTGCCGACCCCGCGTGAACCGCTGTGCAACATGAACCAGACACGGTTGGCTTCATCCAGGCAGACTTCGATGAAATGGTTGCCGGTACCCAGGGTGCCCAGATGCTGGCGATTGTTGGTCTTTTCCAGGCGCGGGTACTTGTCGGTGATCGCCTTGAAGCGCCCGGCCAGCGCTCTCCAGGCATGCTCCGCCGAGCCGGGTACGTTGTCCCAGGCTCCCGTGTCGCGCTTGTTTCGGCCGAAGCTGCGTCCGTGGGGTACGGCTTTCTCGATGGCGCTGCGCAGGCGGCCCAGGTTATCCGGCAGGTCGGCGGCGGTCAGTGAGGTGCACGCGGCGATCATGCCGCAACCGATGTCCACTCCCACAGCGGCCGGGATGATGGCGCCGACGGTCGGGACCACGCTGCCGATGGTCGAGCCCTTGCCAAGGTGCACGTCGGGCATCACGGCCAGGTGCTTGAAGATGAAGGGCATCTTCGCGGTGGCGATCAGTTGGGCCCTGGCCTCGGGTTCGACAGGCACGCCGTGGGTCCAGAGCTTGATCGGCTTGCCGCCGGGGACTTCCAGGAGTTCGTAGGTGGGGGTTGGCATGGGG
>NZ_JBGLYV010000115.1:0-16998 GCF_047304225.1 Pseudomonas sp. Pseusp3
GGGGGGGGGGGGCCCCCCCCTCAAAATCCTTGCTTTTCTCCCCAAAAACACCCCGCCCCCCCCCCCGCCCCCCCCCCCCCCGCTCCCACAGGGACGTCAAACCCGAAAATTTTTGAATGAAATAGTCAACCAAGCACTTGCTTGGTTGACTACGCTTGCTCCAGACCAAAAAAACAGGAGCGAGTCATGTCTGCTGCGTTTCGTTTGCCACTGGACGTTTTCTACGAGCGTGAGGCCCGTCATCCTCGCCAGCGCTTTCTGGTCCAGCCTGTTGGCGGTGGCCAGGTCGAGACGTTGACCTGGGCGGACGTCGCTCACCAGGCCCGTTGCGCAGCCCATTGGTTGCGAGCGCGAGAACTGCCGCAGGGCAGCCATATCGCCCTGATTTCGAAGAACTGTGCGCACTGGATCATTGCCGACCTGGCGATCTGGATGGCCGGGCATGTGTCGGTGCCGTTGTACCCCAACCTCACCGCCGAATCGGTTTCCCAGGTACTTGAACACTCGGAAGCGGTGCTGGCGTTCATCGGCAAGCTCGACGACTGGCCAGGCATGTCCCATGGCGTCAGCCCCAACCTGCCGACCATCAGTCTGCCCCTGCATCCGCCGGGTACGTTCGATTTCAGCTGGGCCGACCTGCAACTCAGTTCGCCGATCCAGGACGATCCCAAACCTGCCGCCGATCAACTGGCAACCATCATTTACACCTCCGGCACCACGGGCATGCCCAAAGGCGTGATGCACAGCTTCGCCACCCTGGGGTTCGCCACCACACGCGGCACTTCGTTGTTCGGCCTCAACGAGTCGGACCGACTGTTGTCCTACCTGCCGTTGTGCCACGTTGCCGAGCGGATGTTCGTCGAACTGGCGTCGATCTATACCGGCCAAACGGTGTTTTTCGCCGAGAGCCTGGATACCTTTCTCACCGACCTGCAACGTGCACGCCCGACCGCGCTGTTTGGCGTGCCGCGCATCTGGACCAAGTTCCAGATGGGGGTGTACAGCAAGATCCCGGCAAAACGCCTCGATTTCCTGCTCGGCCTGCCGATCATCGGCAAGCGGGTCGGGCATAAGGTCCTCGCCGGGTTGGGGCTCGATGCGTTGCGCATTGCGCTGTCCGGTGCTGCGCCGGTACCGCAGACCCTGTTGCTGTGGTACCGCAAACTGGGGCTGGATGTGCTGGAGGTCTACGGCATGACTGAAAGCTGCGGCTATTCCCACATTGGTGTGCCGGGCCAGAACAAACCGGGCTGGATCGGCAAGCCGTGCCCGGAAGTCGAGGTGCGGATCGCCGAGACAGGGGAGGTCATGGTGCGCAGTGGCGCGACCATGCTCGGCTATTTCAAGGAACCGGAAAAAACCGCCGACACCATTACCGAGGACGGCTTCCTGCGCACCGGCGACAAGGGCGAGGAGGATGCCGAAGGCAATCTGCGCCTGACCGGTCGTCTGAAGGAAATCTTCAAGACCAGCAAAGGCAAATACGTGGCGCCGGCACCGATTGAAAATCGTCTGGCCGTGCATTCGCGCATCGAACAGGTCTGCGTGGTGGGCGATGGCTTGAGCGCACCGCTGGGCTTGTGCGTGTTGTCGGCGGTTGGCCAGCAGGATGCCGGCGGGGCCGCGCGCGCCGGCTTGCATTCCAGCCTGGAAAAACTGCTGGAAGAGGTCAACGGTGCCCTCGACAAGCATGAGCAACTGCGACGCCTGGTGGTGGTCAAGGGCAGTTGGGCCGTGGAAAACGGCTTTCTCACCCCGACCCTGAAGATCAAGCGCAACGTGATCGAAGCGGCTTACGGTGAGCGCTTTGAAGAATGGAGCGAGCGCAGCGAAGCGGTGCTGTGGCAGGATTGATTCACGAACAAGACCAACAAGGAAACTCTGCGATGAGCCTGTGGCGCACCACCCCCAACATCGAGCAGTTGAACGCAATCCAGAAAAACACCATCGGCGAAGTGCTGGACATCCGTTTCGAGGCCTTCGACGATGAGTCCCTGACGGCAAGCATGGTCATTGACCATCGCACTCACCAGCCTTACGGCTTGCTGCATGGCGGCGCCTCGGTGGTGTTGGCCGAGTCGGTCGGTTCGATGGCCAGCTACCTGTGCATCGATGCCAGCAAGTACTATTGCGTGGGCCTGGAGATCAACGCCAACCATTTGCGCGGCCTGCGCAGCGGGCGGGTGACGGCGGTGGCCAAGCCGATCCACATCGGCCGCACCACCCATGTCTGGGACATTCGGCTGACCAGCGATGAGGGCAAGGCCAGTTGCGTGTCGCGGCTGACCATGGCGGTGGTGCCATTGGGTGAGAATCCGCCGACGCGTTGAACTCAAGCCATGGCCTTGACCGGACTGTCATCATTCCTGGCAGTTACGGTCATTGCCGCAGGACGCGGTCTTGCGGACAATCAACGCCTGTTCTCGCTCATGGATTTGCAGGTATGTCGCAACAGATCTTTTTCGCCCACGCCAACGGTTTTCCGTCGGGAACCTACGGCAAGTTGTTTGCGGCGCTGGCACCCGAATTTCAGGTGACGCATCTGGAGCAGCACGCCCACGACCCGCGTTTCCCGGCGGACGACAACTGGTACAACCTGGTGGATGAGCTGATCCATCACCTGCAACAGCAGGCCGGGCCCGTGTGGGGCGTCGGTCATTCCTTCGGGGGCGTGCTGCATCTGCATGCAGCCTTGCGCTGCCCGGAGCTGTATCGCGGCGTGGTGATGCTCGACTCGCCAGTGCTGACCCGAGCCGATCGATGGGTGATCCGGGCGGCCAAGCGCTTCGGTTTCATCGACCGCTTGACCCCGGCCGGCCGTACCCTGGGTCGCCGTGAAGAATTCACCGACCTGGAAAGCGCCCGGAAATATTTCGCCGGTAAAACCCTGTTTCGCGGCTTCGACCCGGAGTGCTTCGATGCCTACCTGCAACATGGCTTGCAACAGGCCGGTGACAAGCTGCGCCTGCGCTTCGACCCGGCCACGGAAATCAGCATCTATCGCGGCGTGCCGCACACCAGCCCGGGCAGCACCCGACAGTTGCAAGTGCCGCTGGCGGTGGTTCGCGGACACAACAGCCGCGTGGTGATGCGTCATCACGCCAGTTCGGTGGACCGCCTGCCGTTGGGCGAGTCGCTGACCATGCCCGGCGGCCACATGTTTCCGCTGGAACGTCCCCTTGATACCGCTGAAATGCTCAAAGGCCTGTTCTACCGCTGGGACGGCCGTCGACAACAGGATTGCGCATGAACCAAATCGTCGAAGAGGTCCGCCTGAGCCTGCCGCACATCGAACTGGCAGCGCACCTGTTCGGTCCTGAGGACGGTTTGCCGGTCATTGCCCTGCATGGCTGGCTGGACAACGCCAACAGCTTTGCCCGCCTGGCGCCGAAGCTCAAAGGCCTGCGCATCATCGCCCTGGACATGGCCGGTCACGGTCATTCCGGGCATCGTCCGCCGGGAGCCGGGTACGCCATGTGGGACTATGCCCACGATGTGCTGCAAGTCGCCGAACAGCTTGGGCTGAAGAAATTTGCGTTGATGGGGCATTCGATGGGGGCCATTGCTTCGCTGATCATCGCCGGGTCGCTGCCCGAGCGGGTTACCCACCTGGCATTGATCGACGGCATCATTCCTCCTACAGATAAAGGTGAAAACGCGGCCGAGCGCATGGGCATGGCCCTGCAAGCGCAGCTGGATCTGCGGGAAAAGCGCAAACCGGTCTATGGCACCCTCGAACGTGCCGTCGAAGCGCGCATGAAGGGCCTGGTGGCGGTCAGCCGCGAGGCCGCCGAACTGCTGGCGCAGCGTGGTCTGATGCCGGTACCGGGCGGTTATACCTGGCGCACCGACAGTCGCCTCACGCTGCCATCGCCACTGCGTCTTACCACCGAGCAGGCCATGGCCTTCGTCCAGCGGGTCAAATGTCCTGCAACACTAGTGGTCGCTGCCGACGGCATGCTCGCCAAACACCCAGAATTGCTGGAGCGTCTACCCTTTAGCCGTGAACAGCTGCCAGGCGGCCATCATTTGCACCTCAATGACGAGTCCGGCGCCGATCTTGTCGCAGACTGTTTCAATCGGTTCTTCGCCATTCCTTGACTTGCGTCGGGCAACTGTCGAGGCTGGGCGGGTTGAAATGGGAGACAACCATGATAGATCTCTACACCGCTGCGACCCCGAATGGCCACAAGGTCTCTATCGTGCTCGAGGAACTCGGCCTGCCCTACACGGTGCATGCCTTGAGTTTCGACAAAAAGGAGCAGAAGTCCGCGGACTTCCTCAAGATCAACCCCAATGGGCGGATTCCGGCGATTGTCGACCGTGCCAACGGTGATTTTGCCGTGTTCGAATCCGGCGCCATCCTGATTTACCTCGCTGAACAGACCGGCAAACTGATGCCGAGCGATCCGAAGGGACGTTCGCTGGTATTGCAGTGGCTGATGTTCCAGATGGGTGGCATCGGCCCGATGCAGGGCCAGGCCAACGTGTTCTTCCGCTACTTTCCGGAAAGACTCCAGGGCGCCATCGACCGCTATCAGCATGAAACCCGTCGCCTCTACGAAGTGCTCGACACGCGTTTGCAAAGCGTGGAGTTCCTTGCCGGCGAGTACAGCATTGCCGACATCGCCACCTTTCCGTGGGTGCGCGGTTACGAATGGTCGGGTGTCTCGGTGGAGGGCTTGACTGCGTTGCAACGCTGGATGGCAACCATGGAGGCCCGGCCGGCGGTGCAGCGTGGTCTGCAGGTACCGCAACGCGCCGATGAAGCCAGCATCATCAAGGGTGCCCAGGCCATGCTGATCCGATGAGTCTATCCATGCGTTCATTCAGTTTGCTGGTGCTGTGCAGTTTCAGTCCCTTGTTGTTCGCCGCCGATGTACCGGGCAGTCAGGACCTCCCGATAGTGCCACGCATGGTCGACGCGCAGATTGTCGACTATCGCC
Source organism: Pseudomonas sp. Pseusp3 (assembly GCF_047304225.1). Taxonomy (NCBI): domain Bacteria; kingdom Pseudomonadati; phylum Pseudomonadota; class Gammaproteobacteria; order Pseudomonadales; family Pseudomonadaceae; genus Pseudomonas; species Pseudomonas sp. Pseusp3. Next base: position 4,947 of record NZ_JBGLYV010000115.1, read on the forward strand.
CCGCCGCCGAACTGGAGCGGATCTACCCATTGGGCTCGATCCGCAAAATCAGTGGCCAGTTACGTTTCGACGGCCAGGTCAGTGCCCGCGGCAAGGTCACTTCGGTGACCTACGAGTTGCCTGCCGAGCATTCATCGAACGATGCGTTCACCGCTGCCCGCGAGGCTTTGCAAAAGCAGGACGCCGGGTTGCTTTTCTGGTGCCAGGCGCGCGATTGCGGTGAAAGCAGCCTCTGGGCCAACCAGGTCTTTGGCAACGCCAAGCTGTACGGTGCCGACGATCAACAAGCCTATTTGTTGCTTCGGCTTGCTGCTCCACGGGACAACACGCTCGTCGCGCTGTACAGCATCACCCGCGGTAATCGCAAAGCCTACCTGCATGTCGAGCAGTTCGACGCTTCGGCACCGCTGGGCGAGCTGTTGCCGACCTCCGCGACCTTGCTGCGTGAACTCAAGAGCACCGGGGAACTCGATTTTTCCGCATTGAACAGCGCACCTGACGAGACCTGGCTGCGCCTGATTTCTCGCGGACTGAATCTGGACACCACCTTGCGGGTCAGTATTTCCGGAGCGAACGCCGAGGCCTGGCGTCAGGCCCTGATTGACCAGGGCGTGCGTGCCGCGCGGATGGAAACCGGCAGTGTCGAAGGCTCTGGCCTGCACATCGAGCTATTGCGGTAGGCTGCATAGGGCGAACGTGCACGCTACGTTCGCCTACTCTATTGCTGACTGACTTTTTCGAGACTTTTGATGATCAATAACGATCGCCTGTTGGTGCAGATCCTGCTCGTGGTGCTGTTCGGCGCGAGTTTCTGGGTGATGGCGCCGTTCTGGTCGGCGATGTTCTGGGGCGCGGTCCTGGCGTTCGCCAGTTGGCCGCTTATGCGCTTGCTGACCCGTTGGCTCAATGGTCGCGAGTCCCTGGCAGCGGCATTGTTGACGCTGGGCTGGATGGTGCTGGTAGCGGCACCGCTGGTATGGCTGGGTTTCAACCTTGCCGATCATGTGCGCGATGCCACGGCATTCATCAAGGATGCGCAGGTCGAGGGGCTACCCGAAGCACCGGCCTGGCTGGGTTCGATTCCCCTGGTGGGTGAGCGGCTGGTCGGGATCTGGAACAGCATCGATGAGCAGGGCGCGGCGATGATGGTGTCGCTCAAGCCGTATCTGGGGCAGGTGGGTAACTGGTTGCTGGCGCGCAGCGCGCAGATCGGCGGCGGTATTCTCGAACTGACCCTGAGCATCGTCTTCGTGTTCTTTTTCTATCGTGACGGGCCGCGCCTGGCTGCGTTTGTACACACTTTGCTGGAGCGGCTGATCGGTCAGCGGGCCGGCTACTACATTGAACTGGTGGCAGGCACGGTACAGCGGGTGGTGAACGGTGTGATCGGCACGGCAGCGGCCCAGGCGATCCTGGCGCTGATCGGGTTCCTGATTGCCGGCGTGCCAGGAGCGTTGGTGCTTGGTATCGTGACGTTCATGCTCAGCCTGATTCCGATGGGGCCGCCGTTGGTATGGATTCCGGCGACCGCGTGGCTGGCCTGGAAAGGCGAGTACGGGCTGGCCGTGTTCCTCGGGATCTGGGGCACATTCATCATCAGCGGTGTCGACAACGTGCTCAAGCCGTACCTGATCAGCCGTGGCGGTAACCTGCCGCTGGTCATTGTGCTGCTTGGGGTGTTTGGCGGGTTGATTGCCTTTGGCTTTATCGGCCTGTTCATCGGCCCGACATTGCTGGCGGTGGCCTACAGCCTGTTGATCGACTGGAGCAAGACCCAGGCACGGGTTGAAGATCGCCGGCCCTGAGAATTGCATTCTGCTCAGGGCCTCTTCGCGAGCAAGCCCGCTCCCACACTGGTTTTGTGATTGACGCAGATCAATGTGGGAGCGGGCTTGCTCGCGAAGACAATCTGTCAGTTGATACATCAGTTGACTGATACACCGCTTTCGTCGGAACGCCGCCCGGAGCAAGCCCGCTCCCACAAGTGTGTGTATCAGGCGCGTGGCAGGCGAATCACCGCCGTCAGGCCGCCACCCGGGGTTTCTTCCAGAGTCAGTTGCCCGCCCATTCGTTGCGCGGCTTCGCGGGCAATGGTCATGCCCAGGCCCACGCCGCCGGAGTTGCGATTACGCGAGCCTTCCAGGCGAAAGAAGGGTTCGAACACGGCCTCACGTTGTTCCGCGGCGATACCCGGTCCATGGTCGATGACCCGAATCACCAGCTGTTCACGATGGTCCTCCAGGCTGATCAGCGCTTGCCCGGCGTAGCGCAGGGCATTATCCATCAGGTTGTTGAGGCAAGAGCGCAAGGCCATCGGCTGGACTTGCAGGGGGACACAGTGGCCGCTGGCCTGGACGTTCGCGCCCTGGTCCTGGGCGTTTTCGCTCAGGGACTCCACCAGCGCCTGAACGTCCATCCACTGCGGGGCTTCGCTGGTGCGCTGTTCATGCAGGTAGGTGAGGGTGGCGTCGAGCATGCTGATCATGTCGTCGAGGTCCTGACGCATCTGGCCTTGCAGCTTGTCGTCGTCGATTTTTTCCAGCCGCAGCTTGAGCCGCGACAGCGGTGTGCGCAGGTCGTGGGACACCGCGCCGAGCATGCGTGAACGCTGCTTGACCTGTTCAAGGATGCGGCGCTGCATTTTATTGAACGTGTGCGCCGCTTGCCGCGCTTCCCGCGGTCCCGATTCATCCAGTGGCGGGCTGTCGAGGTTTTCGCTCAAGCGCTCGGCCGCGTCGCTCAGGCGCTGGATCGGTCGGCTCAGCAGTTTGGCGCCGTACCAGGCGGCAATGATCAGCGAGATCAGTTGAAACGTCAGGGGTACCAGGGGGCCGCCGAACCACGGCCGTGGTGATCGTTTCTCGAAGTGTGGATCCAGCGGTGGGCGTTGCCCGTCCAGGCCTTCGGAAAATTCCGGTGGAGGCGGCGGTGGCGGCGGGCCGTAATGGTGAAACCAGGCAAAGGCCAGCAGGTGCGCGAGGATGATCGCCAGCAGCAACACGCCAAACAGGCGGCCGAACAGCGTATCGAAGCGCCCGCGCATCAGCCGATGTCTCGGGCATCGAACAGGTAACCCTCGCCACGAACGGTCTTGATCAACTGCGGAGCCTTGGGGTCGTCGCCGAGTTTCTGGCGCAGGCGTGACACCAGCAGGTCGATGCTGCGGTCAAAGGCTTCAATCGAGCGACCGCGAGCGGCGTCCAGCAGTTGTTCACGGCTGAGCACGCGGCGCGGACGTTCGATAAATACCCAGAGCAGGCGAAATTCGGCATTGGACAGCGGCACGACCAGGCCATCATCGGCAATCAGTTGGCGCAGTACGCTGTTCAGGCGCCAATTGTCGAAACGAATGTTCGCGCGTTGTTCGCTGCGGTCATCGCGCACCCGACGCAGGATGGTCTGGATCCGCGCCACCAGCTCGCGGGGCTCGAATGGCTTGGCCATGTAGTCGTCGGCACCGAGCTCGAGGCCGATGATCCGGTCGGTCGGTTCGCAGCGGGCGGTGAGCATCAGGATCGGGATGTCCGATTCGGCGCGCAGCCAGCGGCACAGCGACAGACCGTCTTCACCGGGTAGCATCAGGTCGAGCACCACCACATCGAAATGCTCCGCCTGCATCACCTGGCGCATCGCGGCGCCATCGGTGACGCCGCTGGCGTGGATATTGAACCGGGCCAGGTAGTCGATCATCAGTTCGCGGATCGGGACGTCATCGTCGACGATCAGGGCGCGAATGCTCCAGCGCTTGTCGTCACCGGGCGTTTTCTGCTCGTCGTTCACGGGTGCTTGGGTGTTTTGCATGCGTGCGTTCATCTGCCTGGTAGGCTGCCAACCACAAAGATAGGCTGCGAGGTTGTGGTTCCAGCATAGGCGTCCGGCTCTGAGGCGGGAAGTGCCGTTGTAAGGACCTGTTGCGGTTGCCGAGGGTAGCGGGCCTGGGTGTTATGGGCGTGTCGTGTGTGTATCGAACTCGACACAATGGCCTCGAGGGCTAGTCTTGCCTGAGCCGTCGCGACGATTTACCGATCATCGGGTCCCGCAGCGGCGCTGGTTCCGCTACAATGCGCGCCGATTTCGACTTGCCTGAGAGCCCACTCATGTCCGCCTGCCAGACTCCTATCATCGTCGCCCTGGATTTCCCTACCCGTGACGCCGCACTGAAGCTGGCCGATCAGTTGGACCCGAAGCTGTGCCGGGTCAAAGTCGGTAAGGAACTGTTCACCAGCTGCGCTTCGGAAATCGTCGGGACCCTGCGCGACAAGGGTTTCGAAGTGTTCCTGGACCTCAAGTTCCACGACATCCCGAACACCACCGCAATGGCCGTCAAGGCGGCTGCGGAAATGGGCGTGTGGATGGTCAACGTGCATTGCTCCGGCGGCCTGCGCATGATGGCCGCGTGCCGTGAAGTGCTGGATCAGCGCACCGGTCCGAAACCACTGCTGATCGGCGTGACCGTGCTGACCAGCATGGAGCGTGAAGATCTGGCGGGTATCGGTCTGGACATCGAGCCTCAGGAGCAGGTTCTGCGCCTGGCCGCCCTGGCGGAAAAAGCCGGGATGGACGGCCTGGTGTGCTCGGCCCTGGAAGCCCAGGCCCTGAAAACGGCACATCCGTCACTGCAACTGGTAACCCCGGGGATTCGTCCGGCGGGCAGCGCCCAGGACGATCAGCGCCGCATTCTGACTCCGCGTCAGGCGCTGGATGCCGGTTCCGACTATCTGGTGATCGGTCGTCCAATCAGCCAGGCAGCGGATCCGGCCAAGGCGTTGGCTTCTGTCGTGGCTGAACTGGCCTGATCAGACACCCAGGATCCAAATGTGGGAGCGGGCTTGCTCGCGAAGAGGGCGTGTCAGTCAACGAAGATGTTGTCTGACACACCGCATTCGCGAGCAAGCCCGCTCCCACAGTGGTTTTTGGGTGCGTTCAACGATCGGGTCAGACCTTCAACACCAGCTTGCCGAAATTCTCCCCGCTGAACAATTTCATCAGCGTCTCCGGGAAAGTCTCCAGTCCTTCGACGATGTCTTCCTTGCTCTTGAGTTGCCCCTTGGCCATCCAACCGGCCATTTCCTGTGCGGCACTGGCGTATTGGGCGGCGTAGTCCATCACCACAAAACCTTCCATGCGCGCGCGGTTGACCAGCAGCGACAGGTAATTGGCCGGCCCCTTGACCGCCTCCTTGTTGTTGTACTGGCTGATGGCACCACAAATCACTACTCGCGCCTTCATGTTCAGGCGGCTCAATACCGCGTCGAGGATGTCGCCACCCACGTTATCGAAATACACGTCGACGCCTTTCGGGCACTCGCGCTTGAGGCCGGCGAGGACGTCCTCATTCTTGTAGTCGATAGCACCATCGAAACCCAGTTCATCGACCAGGAACTTGCACTTGTCCGCGCCGCCGGCGATGCCGACCACGCGGCACCCTTTGATCTTGGCGATCTGCCCGGCAATGCTGCCCACGGCGCCGGCCGCGCCCGACAGCACCACGGTGTCACCGGCCTTCGGCGCGCCGACGTCGAGCAGGGCGAAGTACGCCGTCATCCCGGTCATGCCCAGTGCGGACAGGTAACGTGGCAGGGGTGCCACCTTCGGATCGACCTTGTAGAAGCCACGTGGCTCGCCGAGATAGTAATCCTGCACGCCGATGGCGCCATTAACGTAATCCCCGACTGCAAACCCCGGGTTGTTCGAGGCAATGACCTTGCCTACACCCAATGCGCGCATGACTTCGCCGAGTCCGACCGGCGGGATGTAGGACTTGCCCTCATTCATCCAGCCACGCATGGCCGGGTCCAGGGACAGGTATTCGTTTTTGACCAGGATCTGACCCGCCGCCGGTTCGCCGACCGACACCTCCTGGTAAGTGAATGTCTCGCGGGTCGCCGCGCCAACCGGACGTTTGGCGAGCAGGAATTGGCGATTGGTCTGGGAGGTCATGGCAGGCACTCAGGATGAATGAAGCTTTGTTGATAGCCGGTCAGCGACGATGCCGCAAGTTCGGCTGATGCGGCGAATGCACGTTGATCCAGTGCAGTGATAGTTGGTACGGCAGTTCCATCACTGCAACTCATGGGCGCCCAACCGGAGCCTTGATAGTGCTGCCGTGTTCAAGACCTCCATGGCTAGACTGGTCATGCGCGATTCCCCGCTTTCTTCTCTTCGAGGACATAACAATGAGCATGACGTTTTCCGGCCAGGTGGTCGTGGTGACGGGTGGGGCGGCCGGTATTGGCCGCGCGACCGCCCAGGCATTTGCCGCCGAGGGCCTGAAAGTAGTGGTGGCCGATATGGACACGGCGGGTGGCGAGGGCACGGTGGCGCTGATTCGTACGGCCGGTGGCGAAGCAACCTTCATGCGCTGCAACGTTACCCTGGAAAGCGATGTAAAAAATCTTATGGATGAGGTGATCAATACTTACGGTCGCCTTGACTATGCCTTCAACAATGCCGGCATCGAAATCGAGAAAGGCAAGCTGGCCGAGGGTACGCTCGACGAGTTCGACGCGATCATGGGCGTCAACGTCAAAGGCGTCTGGCTGTGCATGAAACACCAATTGCCGCTGCTGCTGGCGCAAGGGGGCGGCGCAATCGTCAATACGGCATCGGTGGCCGGCCTTGGGGCAGCGCCGAAAATGAGCATCTACGCAGCGTCTAAACATGCGGTGATCGGCCTGACCAAATCGGCGGCCATTGAATACGCCAAGAAAAAGATCCGGGTCAACGCAGTGTGTCCGGCGGTGATCGACACGGATATGTTCCGTCGAGCTTATGAAGCCGACCCGAAAAAAGGCGAGTTCGCCAACGCCATGCATCCGGTCGGTCGCATCGGCAAGGTCGAAGAGATCGCCAGCGCTGTGCTGTACCTGTGCAGCGATGGCGCTGCGTTCACCACGGGGCATTCATTGGCGGTAGATGGTGGCGTAACCGCATTTTAAAACGATGCACCTATACCAGGTACACCGGGAATCTGTGGGAGCGGGCTTGCTCGCGAAAGGGGAGTGTCAGTCGACATCAATGTGGCCTGGCAAACAGCTTTCGCGAGCAAGCCCGCTCCCACAGTTTTTCTGGTTTCGTAAAAGGGCCTGGCAATGTGTTTCAAACCATTGGACCCAATGAATTTGGCGGCGTTGTCGCACAGGCCTTCGAACACTCCTGTGATTAACTGCTTCTGGCAAAACCAACAGGAGTCTGTTTGCTCATGGAATTGAGAATCGACCGGCAGGCACTGGTGCCTGTCGTACAGCAAATTGTTGACGCGCTGACCTGCTGGCTGAATTCCAGCGGGGTGACACCCGGTACGCGCCTGCCTTCGGTGCGACAGATTGCGCGAATCAATTTGCTCAGTCAGGTAAGCGTCATTCAGGCCTGCGAACGCCTGGTGACACAGGGGATGCTGGTGTCAGGCCATGGGGGCGGCTATACGGTTGCCGACCCGGCACTGGCCGCAGGTGCAAAGCGCGAGCCTGCGTGGTTCGAGGGGGCTGAGCCCGAATACGGGCCTTGTCCGGGTGAGTTGCGGCTGGGTTGTGGCGGGCTGCCTGAAAGCTGGCGCGAGACCGACGATCTGATTTACGCGATTCGGCAAGTCAGTCGTGCCGATACGGCCAGCCTGTTCAACTACAGTTCGCCGCTGGGTTTGCCAGCCTTGCGACAGCAGATACTCAAGCGCCTCAGGCATCTGGACATCCGGGTCCAGGACGACCGGATCATGACCACGGCGGGTGCCAGCCAAGGGCTTGACCTGATTGTGCGAACACTGTTCAAGGCCGGTGACTGTGTGGTCGTGGAGAGTCCCGGTTATCCGGTGCTGTTCGATCTGCTCAGGCTGCACGGCATCCACATGGTCGATGTGCCGCGAACACCGCGCGGGCCGGACGTGGACGTGCTCGAATCGGTGCTGGTCAAACACCGGCCTCAAGGGCTGCTCATCAATAGCTTTTATCACAACCCGACCGGCAGCAGCCTTGCACCATTGGTGGCGCGCCGCGTGTTGCAGTTGGCCAGGACCTTTGGCGTGCAGGTGATCGAAGACGACGTTTATGCGGATTTGCACAGCGGTTCCGGTATGCGACTGGCTGCGCTGGACGGCAACGTGATCTACGTGGGCAGCTATTCCAAGACCCTCAGTAGTTCCTTGCGGGTTGGTTTCGTAGTGGCCGGTTCCGAGGTCATTACGCGTCTGGCCGAGGTCAAGATGACCACGGGAATGGGCGCCTCACGATTTTGCGAGTCGGTGCTGGCGTGCCTGTTGGCTAACGGTGCCTACGGCAAACTGGTGCAGCGTCAGCGCCAACGCCTGAGTTGCGACCGGCTGGCGGCTTTGCAGTTGCTTGAAGATGCCGAATGGGAGGTTTTCGGCAAGCCGGCGGGAGGCCTGTTCATCTGGGCGCGATCACGAACGTCCGACTGCGATCAGGTGCGGACCCTGGCGCGGCGTCTGGGTGTACTGCTGTCATCGAAGAGCGCCTTCAACCCCTCGGGTGAGGCCGGTGACTGGCAGCGGATCAATGTGGCATATGCCTGCGACCCACGTGCCCGTGCCCTCCTTCAGGCCACTGCCCGGGATCGACCTCAAGCGTTCTGAAAACGACGTTGGCGTAGCTTTTTGCCATTATTCAGGCGCCAGAGCCTTGTGTTGCTTCTGGCCCGTTGCGAATCTGCGTCTACAGACTATGGCAGGGGACTAAGTGCAATGATTTCGGCCGTGCAAGGACGTTTTGCCAACCTCGGTATGGCGAAAAAACTGGGAGTCGGGTTTGTCCTGGTGCTGTTGTTGACTGCGCTGGTGGCGGGCATTGGCGTTTGGTCCCTGCAAACCATCAGCCAGCGCTTCGACGGGCTCAAGCAGATGTCATCGCTCAACAGCGGTTTGCTCAAGGTGCGGCTGCTGGAGCAAGAGTACGCCTTGCACGGCAATCCGAAAACCGTCGATGCCCTGCACGAGGGCGTCGATGGCCTGATCGCCCTGGCCGGCCAGCTCAAGGCCGCGTCAGCAGCCAACGTGCCGGTGATGAATGATGTCGAACAGTCTTTGGGGGCCTATCGCAAGGCCTTCGACGAGTTTGTCTCGCTCACCCAGGCCAAGGACCTGGCGCTGGAAATGGCCAGTTGGTCGGTGTCCAGCGTGGCCAATAATCTTGATGTATTGCAATCCGGGCTCGCCGATGACGGTGCCTATACGCTGAAAGATTCCGAAGGCAAGGACGGTGCGCAATTCATCGAGCAGGCCAGTCAGGTCAGCCAGGTTTCACGCTTGATGCTGCAAGCCATGAATGAAGCGCGCGTGCGTCTGGATCAAAGCCGCAAAGGCGACGACAGCGCCGGGCAGGGCAAGATCGAACAGGCCAGCCAGGCATTGACCCAGGCCGAGCAGCTCAAGACCACGGTCAAGGACGAGGGTTACCAGACCGTCCTCAATGAGGTCATGGGTCATATCACCAGTTTCAGTGACAAGCTTGCCGAGTACACCGGCCTGCTGGAGCAGGAAAAAACCGTCTATCAACAATTGCACCAGCGCGCAGCCCAAGTGGTCGAGCGGGTGGATCAGGCTTATGTCGCTGAAGACCTGGCGATGCAGGCTGAACTGAAAAAGAACTCGCTGCTGATCATCGGCTCTTCCGCGTTGGCCTTGCTGGTTGGGCTGGTTGCCGCATGGTTCATCACCCGGTTGATCGTGGCACCACTGCGCAGTGTGATTCATGTGGCGCAGCAGATTGCCTCAGGGGATTTGAGTGCGACCATTGACGTGACCCGCCGTGACGAAATCGGTCAGTTGATGCAGGCAATGCAGCAAATGGGCGCGGGGCTCAGTCATATCGTCAGCGGCTTGCAGTCGGGTATCGAGCAGTTGGCGATTTCTGCTCAATCGCTGTCGGCGGTGACTGAACAGACCAACCTCGAAGTCAGCTCGCAGAAAGAGGAAACCGAACAGGTCGCCACCGCGATGAATCAGATGACGGCCACGGTGCATGATGTCGCACGCAATGCCGAAGAAGCTGCGTTAGCCGCGCAAACGGCTGACGGCAAGGTTGAAAGCGGTCAGCAGGTGGTGCGCCAGAGCATGGCGCGGATCGAACAGTTGGCGGATTCGGCTTCTTCGGCCAGTTCGAGCATCGAAAGCCTGAGTGCGGAAATCCAGAATATCGGCACGGTCTTGAGTGTGATCAAAAGCGTGGCTGAGCAGACCAACCTGCTGGCGTTGAACGCGGCGATCGAGGCGGCTCGGGCCGGCGAGCAGGGCAGGGGCTTTGCCGTGGTGGCCGATGAAGTGCGTGCACTGGCCAGGCGAACCCAGCAATCGACCGAGGAAATCGAACGTCTGGTCAGCGCTTTACGCTCGGCGGCGCAGTCGTCGGTGCAGCAGATCCAGAGCAGTGGCGAGTTGGTGAAGCTGGCGGTCAGCGATGCCTTGCAGACCGAGAGTGCGCTGGGAAGTATTGCGGCGGCGGTATCGTTGATCCAGCAGATGAACCAGCAGATTGCCGCAGCAGCCGAGGAGCAGAGCTCGGTGGCCGAAGAGATCAACCGCAGTGTCACCAGTATTCGCGCCAGTGCCGATCAGTCATCGCTGGCGATGCAGGGCAATGCCGCCTCCAGTATCGAGTTGGCGCAACTGGGGGTTGAACTGAAGGGGATGGTGGGGCATTTCAGGCTTTGAAATGATCTTCGGCCAGACCAAAAAAAGCCACCTCTCGATTAAAGCTTCCTGTAGGAGCGAGCATGCTCGCGATGGTCGCAAAAGATAACGTGCGTTTACTGGCTGAACGCGGCGCTCTGGAGTCCATCGCGAGCATTCGAGCGTCGACCGGCTGCTCCTACAGTTGTTTTCGCTGATCAGTCGTAGATCACTTTCTTTTTCCAGTCCGCGTCAGCCTCGACGTCTTTGAGTCCTTCGGTCAACTGATTGACCTCGCCTTCGACCGGCGCAATGCGATCCATGACCTGGTCATTGGCGCGGGCCAGGAGTTTTTCCAGGTATTCCAGTTGCTCGGCGTAGACCTGTGGTTCCTGTTGTTTGCGCAGGTACTGCACGCCGCGCTCGAATGCCAGGCGAGCCTGCCCGGGCTGGTTCTGTTGCAGGGAGTGCTGGCCGAGGTTGTTGAAGAACTCGATGTGCAGCAGCACGAGGATGTGGCGCACTTCACGGATCCAGCGTTTGGCCTCGTTGGGGGCCAGGAAGCCGTCCTGTGCCGCGCGGGTGATTTGGCCGTGCAGGGCTTCGAGCAGGAAGCGCACATCCTTGGCCTTGGCTTCGGTCTGGATCGGTGCCGGTGGGTTGTTGACCGGGATGGATTCACCCTGGCCGACAAGGGTCTCCAGTTCGGCGATCCGAGCCTTGAGGTTGGCGCTGGATTTTTCCAGATTGAGCAGGCGCTTGCAGACGTTCAGTTCCAGGCGGGCCAGCAACAGCTTGAGTGTCGGGGTCATCAACTGGCCGGGGAACGTCTCGGTGATCTCGCCGCAGCGTCGCAGCCGATCGTTGAGCTCAATCTTGGTACGGGCCTTTTCCAGCTTGTTGTTTTCCGCCACATGGTTGATGTAACCAATGGCGATCAACAGTGCGATCCCGGCTCCAACTAGCAGGGCGATCATGAGTGGCGTCACCGGTAAGACCTCTTATTAGGTACGCATGCGAGTTTAGTGGCTTGGCGTTTGAGCGCCCAGGCCCGCATGACGGGCTGGATCGGACATGCCTGCGCTTATATCGGCCGCAGCCCTGCTTCTATGAATGGTGGCACGTGATATACAGATTGCCATCACGGGTGGACTATAACGTCTTGGCGGGTGCCAGAATATAGGCGTCAAACGCCGGGCAGCGGAAAAACCCCAATGGCGCCCAAAAGCAGGGCGAAGTCATTGATTTAAATAAATTTATATCAGGGGGTTGACGACCTCTCAATCCATCCATAGAATGCGCGCCACTTGCAGCGTAAAGCACACAGCGAAACGAAGCAGGGAGTGAATGTTGTAGCGTGTCCCCTTCGTCTAGTGGCCTAGGACACCGCCCTTTCACGGCGGTAACAGGGGTTCGAGTCCCCTAGGGGACGCC
>NZ_JBGLYV010000116.1:0-16962 GCF_047304225.1 Pseudomonas sp. Pseusp3
GCGTGGTCGACGTCAAATACCTGAAGAAAATCCGCCCGTACGTGATCATCGGTTGCTTCGTGGTCGGCATGATCCTGACGCCGCCGGACATCTTCTCGCAGACCCTGCTGGCTGTGCCGATGTGGTTGCTGTTCGAGATCGGCATCCTGTTCGGCAGCCTGATCAGCAAGCGCAGCGACCATCAGGAAGACCAGCCGGCTGACGATCACAACGACCAGCCGCCAGCGACCCAAGCGTGAACCTGCTGCTCCTCATCGATGCCGACTTCATTGCGGCCGACCGGGTGGTCCTGCGTGATCGCCGGTTGACCCACATGCAGGAAGTCCACCGCTGCGAAGTCGGCGACAGCATGCGCGTCGGGCGGATTGGCGGGCTGATGGGCTCAGCCGAAGTGCTGCGCCTGGACGCCGACGAGGCAGAGTTGCGTGTCACCCTCGACCAGCCACCTCCTGCCAAGCTGCCATTGACCCTGGTATTAGCCCTGCCAAGGCCCAAGATGCTCCGTAGGGTGTTTCAGACCGTGGCGGCCATGGGTGTGCCACGGGTCGTGCTGGTCAACAGCTATCGCGTCGAGAAGAGCTTCTGGCAGACGCCATTCCTGGAGCCTGAGGCGATTCGCGAGCAGTTGATCCTCGGCCTGGAACAGGCGCGGGACAGCGTACTGCCGGAAGTCGTCATCGAGAAGCGCTTCAAGCCGTTCGTCGAGGACCGTTTGCCGGCGATCACCGAAGGCACCCTCGGCCTGGTGGGGCATCCGGGCAATTACCCGCCCTGCCCTCGCGCACTCAGCGAACCGGTGACCCTGGCCATCGGCCCCGAAGGTGGCTGGATTCCCTACGAGATCGACCTGCTGGGCAAATCCGGCCTGCAACCGGTGCAACTGGGCGAGCGCATTCTTCGCGTCGAAACCGCCGTGACCGCGCTGCTGGCACGCCTTTTCTAAACCCCGACACAATTCCCCTGTGGGAGCGGGCTTGCTCGCGAAGAGGCCGGTACATTCAATGCATTATCTGCGTTTGAAATACCGCTTTCGCGAGCAAGCCCGCTCCCACAGGTCCAACTTCTACTCAAGATAATCATCCGCCCGTATATCGGGCAGTGCCTACAGATTCAGGTTCCCCTGCCGATATACCCCCCATAAAACCAAATTGCGGTCCGGGGAGTTTCAGCATGTATCAATGGCTAGCCGAGAATCTGGGAAACGTCAGCGTCAAACGCAAGCTGGGGATCGGCTTCGGTCTGGTACTGTTGCTGACCCTGCTGATCACCTTCACCGGCTGGAGCGGCCTGAGCGGCGTGACCAGCCGTGGCGATAAACTGGGGTTCATCGCCAGCCTCAACGACCTGACCAAGGACCTGCGCATTGCACGCCTGGATTACGAGATGCGTCGCGGCGAACAAGGTCCCGGCGCCGTCAACGATCTGTTGGGCAAACTCGAAAGCGGCCTGCAGACCGCCCGCGGCCTGATCGAGCAACCGGCTGATACGGCCATGGTCGAGCAACAACTGGCTGCTGTCGCCGAATACCGTCGTGCATTCGGCGACATGACCCAGGCCGGCGCCCAGCGCGAAGACGCCCGCAGCAAACTCGGCGCCACCGCCGATAACGCCGTGGCCCGCGTCGCCGAAGTGGAAAAATCCATGCTGCAAGGCGACAGCGTCGCAGCCTTCAACAGCGTGATAGACCTGAGCAAACTGATCCAGCAGGCGCGCTTCCAGGTTCGCGGCTACACCTACAGCGGCAAGAGCGAAGCCGAACAGCCAGCCCTCGACGCCATCGACAACGCCCTGAAGAACCTCGAAAGCCTGCCGGCCAAACTGCCTGAAGAACACATCGCCAACCTGCAACAGGCGACGGATTCGCTGAAGGCCTACCGCGCCGCTGTCAGCCAGTTCCGCGACTCCCAGGTGGCCAGCGCCAAGGCCCTGGCACGCATGTCTGCCCAAGGCGAGATCCTGTTGGACATGAGCCGAAAACTCACCGTCTCGCAAACCGTCGTGCGCGACACCGATGCCGCCCACGCCAAGAACATGCTGACCCTCGCCACGGTGCTGGCCATCGCCTTCGGCCTGCTGGCCGCCTGGGCCATTACCCGGCAGATCATCGTTCCTTTGAACCAGACCCTGGCCGTGGCCGAGCGCGTGGCCGCCGGCGACCTGACCCACAACCTGGTCTCCCTGCGCCGCGACGAACTCGGCCAGTTGCAGCGGGCCATGCAGAGCATGACCCAGGGCTTGCGCGAACTGATCGGCGGCATCAGCGATGGTGTCACGCAGATTGCCAGCGCCGCCGAAGAGCTGTCCGCCGTCACCGAGCAGACCAGCGCCGGGGTCAACAGCCAGAAGGTCGAGACCGATCAGGTCGCGACTGCCATGAACGAAATGGCCGCCACCGTGCAGGAAGTGGCGCGCAACGCCGAGGAGGCCTCCGAAGCCGCCGTCGCGGCCGACCAGCAAGCCCGTGAAGGCGACAAAGTGGTAGGTGAGGCCATCGCCCAGATCGAACGCCTGGCCGCGGAAGTCGGTCACTCCACCGAGGCCATGGGCGAACTCAAGCGCGAAAGCGACAAGATCGGCAGCGTGCTCGACGTCATCAAATCCGTGGCCCAGCAAACCAACCTGCTGGCGCTCAACGCGGCAATTGAAGCCGCCCGCGCCGGTGAAGCCGGCCGTGGTTTTGCCGTGGTGGCAGACGAAGTCCGCAGCCTGGCCCAGCGCACCCAGAAGTCCACCGAAGAGATCGAAGAGCTGATCGTCGGCCTGCAAAACGGCACGCAGCAAGTCGCGACCATCATGGACAATAGCCGCACCCTGACCGACAGCAGTGTCGAACTGACCCGCCGTGCCGGTGGCTCACTGGAAAGCATCACCCGCACCGTTTCGGCGATCCAGGCGATGAACCAGCAGATCGCCGCTGCCGCCGAGCAGCAAAGCGCCGTGGCCGAAGAGATCAACCGCAGTGTGCTGAACGTACGGGATGTGTCGGATCAGACCTCGGCAGCGAGTGAAGAGACGGCAGCCTCCAGCGTTGAGCTGGCGCGGCTGGGGACGCATCTGCAGATGCTGGTGGGTAAATTCAAGGTTTGAGGTGATGCCTTCGCGAGCAAGCCCGCTCCCACAGGAGAACGCATTCCAATGTGGGAGCGGGCTTGCTCGCGAAAGCGGTCTGTCAGACGCCGAAGTTACAAAACCTGCCGCAGGAAGGCCTGCGCCCGAGGATCCTTCGGCGCATCGAAGAACTCCGCTGGCGAAGCATCTTCCAGCAACTTGCCATGATCGAAGAACAGCACCCGGTCCGCCACTTCCCGGGCGAAGCCCATTTCATGGGTGACGCAAACCATGGTCATGCCTTCCATGGCCAGGTTTTTCATCACATCCAGCACTTCGCCGACCATTTCCGGGTCGAGTGCCGAGGTCGGCTCATCGAACAGCATGACCTTCGGCTCCATCGCCAACGCCCGGGCAATCGCCACACGTTGTTGCTGGCCGCCGGACAGGCGCGACGGGAATTCATGGGCTTTCTGGGCGATACCGACCTTTTCCAGCAGTGCCATGGCCTTGGCCTCGCGCTCTTTCTTGCCACGCTTGCGCACGACTTTCTGCGCCAGGCACAGGTTTTCCAGCACGGTCATGTGCGGGAACAGGTTGAAGTGCTGGAACACCATGCCGACTTCGCGACGGTAGGCGTTGACGTCGGTTTTCGGATCAGCCAGTTGCAGGCCGTCGATGCTCACCGAGCCGGAGTCGAACTCTTCCAGGCCATTGAGGCAGCGCAGGAAGGTCGACTTGCCGGAGCCGGACGGGCCGATCACCACCAGCACTTCGCCCTTGGCAACGATGGTGGAGACGTTATCCACCGCGCGTACCACCTGGCCACGGGTGTCGAAGACTTTTACCAGATCGCGGACTTCAATCACTTTGCGCGAGCCTCCGCTCAAGCCGGCTGGCGATTTTCGACAGCGGCAGGTTGATCAACAGGTACAGACCGGCGACGCAGAACAGAATCTCGAACGGCGAAAACGAGGTGGTGATGACTTCGCGGCCGCTTTTAAGCAGCTCGGTAATCGCGATCACCGACACCAGCGAGGTGTCTTTCACCAGGCTGATGAACTGCCCGGCCAGCGGCGGCAACACACGCTTGAAGGCTTGCGGCAGCACCACATGGCGCATCGACTGGCCTGCGCTCAAACCCAGCGATCGCGCCGCTTCGTTCTGGCCACGGGCGATGGATTGCACGCCGGAGCGGATGATTTCCGCCACATAGGCACCGGTGAACAGCGACAGCGCGGCGATCCCGGCGAATTCCCGGGACAGGTTCATCACGGTGCCGATGAAGAAGTAGAAAATGAAGATCTGCACCAGCAGCGGCGTGCCGCGCACCAGTTCGACGTAAATGGTCGAAAGGTCGCGCAGGGTCGGGTTGTTCGACAACCGGCAAAGGCCGGTGGCCAGACCGATCAGCAGCCCGAGAACGCCGGACACCACGGACAGCCACAAGGTGGTCCAGAGGCCCCACATCAGTGGTCCTGCGGCCCAATGGCGGGTCACGCCAACGACGTCGCCTTCGGCTACGTCATCGCCCTGGGCGACTTGCAGACTGTTTTCGTCGACGGTCAGGTGCTGCTCATCACCCGCGTCGTTGCGCAGGGTGACTTCAGCCCTGTCGCCCTTGCGCACCAGTTCGCTGACGGTGGAGATGTCGGCGGCGCGCTGGGATTCTTCGGCGTGGTAAGCGAAGTATTGCGGCACACGGTTCCAGCGCCATTCGTAGGACATCAGCGAGGTGGCGTAATACAGCGCGCCGGCCAGGCCGATCAGCACCAGCACGGTCAGCACGTGCCAGGGCCATTGGACTTTTTTCTGTTTCATTGCAGGTTCCGGTTTTTGTGTTGCCCTGGAGGGCCTCTTCGCGAGCAAGCCCGCTCCCACATTTGATCTCGGTCTAATGTGGGAGCGGGCTTGCTCGTGAATGGGACGACTCGATCTGGCTGACCGAGTTACTCCATGTCCTTGAGCCACTCGCTGCTCTTGAACCACTTGTCATGGATGCGATCGTAGGTGCCGTCTTCGTGGATCTGGTGCAGGAAGTTGTTGATGAAGTTGATGCTGTCGTAGTCACCCTTCTTCAGGCCGAAGGCCAGCGGCTCGTAGGTGAACGGCTTGTCGAGGAACACCAGCTTGCCGTTGCCGACCTTGTTCACCGCCACGACGTTGTACGGCGCGTCGTAGATGAAGGCGTCAGCCTTGCCGTTGACCACATCGAGCACGGCTTCCTGCTCGTTGTCGTAACCGTGGTACCTGGCTTTGGCGATCAGTTTTTTGGCGACCATTTCGCCGGTGGTGCCGAGCTTGGAGGTGATGCGGTAGTCGGCAGTGTTCAGGTCTTTATAGGACTTGATGGTGCCTTCCAGCTCCTTGCGGATCAGCAGGGTCTGGCCGACTACGATGAACGGTTCGCTGAAGTTCAGGCGCAGGTTGCGCTCCTGGGTCAGGGTCATGCCGCTGCCGATCATGTCGAACTTGTCGGTCAGCAGTGCCGGGATGATGCCGTCGTAACCGGTGGACACCAGCTCCAGCTTGACGCCCATGGCCTTGGACATGGCTTTGAGAATGTCGACTTCGAACCCGATGATCTCGCCGCGCTTGTTGGTCATTTCGAACGGCATGTAGGTCGGATCCATCCCGACTTTCAACGTGCCGCGCTTGACCGCGTCATCGATGGCACCGGCGTGCGCCGCGCTGACTGCAACCAGTGCCGTGACGCCGACCAGCAGCATCGACAGATACTTCTTCATCTTCAAGTCCCCAAAACCATTGCGTTGTGAGGCGCGCAAAAATGGCGGCTCCCCGGGAGGAAACGCACCAATACGGACAAAAATTATCCGGGCACACCAATTCGGGGACGGATCCTAAACTACTCGCCCGTTTGCACAAGGGTTTGGGAACGATCAGGCAAAAAAAAGCCCCGCCGGGTAGCGGGGCTTGTGTAGGAGCGAGCTCGCTCGCGATGGTCGTTAACGATTACGCGTTTTTACTGACTTAGCGCGGCGTTCTTGAGTCCATCGCGAGCGAGCTTGCTCCTACAGTTTTTTCAGGCCAGTTGCGCCTGGACACTCAACGGCTTTAGCGGCAACAGCGGTGCGTGGGGGTCGGCCTTGACCGACTTGCGCCACGCGCCCAGCCACTCGGCGTGGCCTTCGCTCCAGACCTGCTCATGCAGGCGGGCCAGGGCCACCGGGTCACTGAGCAGTTGTACACGCTCGTTGTTGGTCAGCCCTTCAGGACCGACTTTCATCGCGTGCCGCACCCGTTCGATCCGCAGCCATTCAATCGGCTCGGCCTCGCGGTGACGCGAGGTCGCCAGCGAACACGCCAGGGCGTTCTGCTGCGGGTCGACCACCGAACGGACGAAGCCGTCATTCAGCGCGTGCCAGCGGTTTTCGTGGGTGTACTGATCGGTGGACAGCAAGGCCTGCGGCGGATTGTATTCCTCGGGGATCAGGAACAGGCTCTCGTCACGGGACTTCAGGCCCAGGCCGACACGGCTGGAAATCACCGACACCGGGATCGACAGCATCAACGAACCGACAATCGGCACCAGCCACCACAGGAAGCTCGGGTTCAGCCAGATCACCAGCAGGGCCCAGAAGAAGCCCAGCAGGGTTTGCGGACCGTGGCGCTTGACCGCTTCGCTCCACGGCGTGGAGTCGTCGTCACGTTGCGGCGAGTTCCAGGTCGCGGCCCAGCCGAGGAACGCGGCGAGGACGAAACGGGTGTGGAAAATCATCCGCACCGGCGCGAGCAGCATGGAGAACAGCATCTCCAGCAGCATCGACAGGGTCACCTTGAACTTGCCGCCGAACTCTTTCGCGCCCTTGGCCCAGATCAGGATGATGCTCAACAGTTTCGGCAGGAACAGCAGCACGATCGTGGTCGAGAACAGCGCGATCGCCTTGTCCGGGTGCCATTGCGGCCACAGCGGATAGAGCTGGCGTGGTTCGAGGAAGTACTGCGGCTCCATCAACGTGTTGACCGCCAGCAGCGCCGTCGACAACACCAGGAAGAAGAACCACAACGGCGCCGACAGGTAGGACATCACGCCGGTCAGGAACACCGCACGGTGCACCGGGTGCATGCCCTTGACCAGGAACAGGCGGAAGTTCATCAGGTTACCGTGGCACCAGCGACGGTCACGCTTGAGCTCGTCGAGCAGGTTTGGCGGCAATTCTTCATAGCTGCCCGGCAAGTCGTAGGCAATCCACACGCCCCAACCGGCACGGCGCATCAACGCGGCTTCAACGAAGTCGTGGGACAGGATCGCGCCGGAGAACGCGCCTTTACCGGGCAACGGCGCCAGGGCGCAGTGATCGATAAACGGCTTCATGCGGATGATCGCGTTGTGCCCCCAGTAGTGCGACTCGCCCAGTTGCCAGAAGTGCAGGCCGGCGGTGAACAGCGGGCCATACACACGCGTGGCGAACTGCTGCATGCGCGCATACAGGGTGTCCATGCCCGACGCCCGTGGCGCGGTCTGGATGATCCCGGCGTCCGGCGTGGCTTCCATCAGGCGTACCAGACTGGTCAGGCACTCGCCGCTCATCACGGAGTCGGCATCGAGTACGACCATGTACTTGTAGTCACCGCCCCAACGACGGCAGAAGTCGTCGAGGTTGCCGCTTTTACGTTTTACGCGACGGCGACGGCGGCGATAGAAGATCTTGCCGAAGCCCCCGGCTTCGCGGCAGACATCCAGCCAGGCCTGTTGCTCGGCGACACAGATATCGGCGTCGTTACTGTCACTGAGGACGAAAAAGTCGAAGCGGTCCAGGTCACCCGTGGCCGCAACCGACTCGAAGGTCGCCCGCAGACCGGCGAATACCCGTGGCACATCTTCGTTGCAGATCGGCATCACCAGAGCGGTGCGCGCATCCTTAGGAATCGGTTCATCGCCGGCGCTGGCACCGGAAATACGGTACTTGTCGTGACCGGTGAGCAATTCCAGGAAGCCCATCAGCGCGGTCCAGAAACCGGCCGATACCCAGCAGAACAGAATCCCGAACAGGATCAGGATGCTGGTCTGCAAGGCATACGGCAGCACTTGCGTGGCGGTTTGCAGCAGCGGTTGGTGCAGCACTTCGTTGAGGTCGACGAACGACCAGCCCTGGTACGGCATGATGCCTTTCATGTACCAGCCGGCGACGATGGTCTGGCCGAGCATCAGCAGCAACAGAATGTAGCGACGGATCGAACCGACGGTGCGCCAGCGGGCGGCCGGCAGGACACGTTCGTCCTTCGGCGGCTTCGGCGGGTTGGTGCGGCCGGTCAGGCGGCGCCAGCCACGCACCAGAATGTTGGTGCGCCACGGCTCCGGCACGACCTTGGTCCGCCGGATCGGCGGAGTCGCCTTGAGGCAGACCCGGCCGCTGGCGTCGAGCGCCAGCATTTCTGCGTCCTGCAGCTCTTCGGCAGTGCTCAGGGTCAGGCGTTTGCCGACCGAAGCCTGTGCGGCTTCGGTTGGGGCGTCGAACGTCGATGACGACAGGCGTTCATGCAATTCGCTGAAAGACTGGCAACCCGCGAGTTCCGCGCGCTGCTCGTCGGTCATCGGCAGATGCGCCAGATACTCGGAGAGAGTTTCTGGCTGTACTTGAGAGTTACTCATCGGCAGGCAACTGATAGCTCCAGGTCTCGGTCAGGACTTCTTCAGTCGGAGCCGATTCCGGTGTGGCTGGGGCCGCGTCGGCAGCGGCAGGCTGCTTGGCGTCTTTATTGGCCTTTTCCTTGGCATCTGCAACAGGCTTCGCTTCAGCCTGCTTGGCCTCCGCTTGCTTGGCTTCCTTGTCCGCTTTCTCCTGTTGCTTGGCGGCAACCTTGTCGGCCTTGGCAACCGACGAGTTCGACGACGGGATCGAAGTCTTGGCCAGGTCCGCCGGCACAATGTTCTGCACCAATGCGGCACGCATTTCAGTGGCCTTGCCCGGATCCTTGATCTTCATCCGCAGGGTCAGGCGCCAGCCATTGGTTTCAGGGTTGAAGCGCACGCTGTTTTCCACCAGCTCGGCGTTGTCGCCGACGCTGACCTGGCTGCGAACTTCCGCATCGGCCGGCAATGCCGCCAGGGACGGGCCTTCGAAATCCACCAGATAGGCAACGCTGCCGTCCGGTTGACGAATCAGGTTGGACTGCTTGACGTCACCGGTGGAACGCAGGGTCTGTTTGACCCAGGCGCTGTCCGGCGCGTGAATGGCCGATTCGTCCATTGTCCAGTGCATACGATAAGCGACATCGAGCGGCTGGCCAGGTTCCGGCAATTTTTCCGGGTTCCAGAAGGCAACGATGTTGTCGTTGGTTTCGTCGGCGGTTGGAATCTCGACCAGATCAACGGTGCCCTTGCCCCACTCGCCTTTCGGTTCGATCCAGGCACTTGGGCGCTTGTCGTAGCGATCGTCGAGGTCTTCATAGTGGCTGAAGTCGCGGCCGCGTTGCAGCAGACCAAAGCCGCGCGGGTTTTCCACGCTGAAGTTGCTCACCGCCAGGTGTTTCGGGTTGTTCAGCGGCCGCCAGATCCACTCGCCGTTGCCGGCATGGATCGCCAGACCGCTGGAGTCGTGCAGTTCGCGACGGTAGTTCAGCACTTTCGACGGCTGGTTGGCGCCGAACAGGTACATGCTGGTCAACGGGGCGATACCCAGTTTGCCGACCTTGTCACGCAGGAACATCTGCGCCTTGACGTCGACGATGGTGTCGCTGCCCGGACGCAGGATCAGGCGATAGGCACCGGTGGCACGAGGAGAATCCAGCAGGGCGAAAATCACCAGGTGCTTGTCGCCTGGCTTGGGCTGCTGAACCCAGAATTCGCGGAAACGCGGGAATTCTTCGCCGGACGGCAAGGCGGTATCGATGGCCATGCCGCGAGCGGACAAACCATAGACGTGCCCCTTGCCGACGACGCGGAAATAGCTCGCGCCGAGCATGGTCATGATTTCGTCTTGCTTGTCGGCCTTGTTGATCGGGTACAGCACACGGAAACCGGCATAACCCAGTTGTTCAGTGGCCTTGGGATCGAACTTCATATCGCCAAAGTCGAAACGACTCGGGTCGTATTTGATCTCTTCGACGGTGTTCGCGGTGATTTCGTTGATTTTCACCGGAGTATCGAAATGCATGCCCTGGTGATAGAAAGACAGCTTGAACGGCGTCTTCTGATCAGCCCATTCGGCTTTTTCCGTCAGAAAACGAATTTTCTGATAGTCCGCGAATTTCATGTCGCGGAACTCGTTCGGCAGGTTACTGCGCGGCGCTTCGTATTTCTGCGCGGCCAGCTCTTTTGCCTTGGCCGATACATCATCCAGACTGAATGCCCAAAGCTGGCCGGCGCTGAGCAGGCAGAGCAGTGCAGAGCCCGCTACCAGGGCGCTGCGCAACCGTTTGGCAGACAATTTTGGTGCGTTACAGGGACTAACAATCACGAGCAACCCTCGCCGAAAACAGATCAAAAAACCAACGGCCAGTTAAAGGGTCTGCACGGTCTGCGGTATGAAACAACCGCCCTTGCAAACCACTCTTGCCAAGTTGGCGAGCATTGTTCCGACTCCGCTGGGGCGAAATGATTCCCCAATCGGATCCGGACAACTCTCTACCTAAGTCAAAATGGACCAACGAACGCTGATCCCCGTAGCGCGCGATTATCTAGTAGGCCGCGTTACAACGCATCAGGGGTAACAAAGTATTTATCGCGAAAAAACCCTGTTTTCAGTCGAAATGAGCTTAAAAACTTGTTTCAAACGCTTTCAGGTCTGTAACAGGAAGGTTACCGGGCCATCATTGACCAGATGCACCTGCATATCCGCGCCGAATCTACCTGATGCCACAGTGCCATGCACCTGTTTCGCTTTGCTTAATAGATAGTCGAATAATTCCTCGCCCAGCGCCGGAGGGGCCGCGGTCGAAAAACTCGGACGCAACCCGTTTTTGGTATCGGCAGCCAGGGTGAACTGAGAGACCAGCAGCAGCCCGCCGCCCACATCCGCCAGGGACAGATTCATCTTGCCCTCAGCGTCACTGAACACCCGATAGTTAAGCAGCTTATTGAGAAGTTTGTCGGCGCTGGCCCGCGTGTCGTCGGGCTCGACGGCCACCAGCACCAGCAATCCCTGATCGACGGCACCGACGATCTCGCCCGCGACCTCGACTCGCGCGCCACGCACCCGTTGCAGCAGAGCCTTCATGCTTCTTCAGGCGCCAGGTCCAGCAGACGACGGGCCATCTGATTGGCCGCACGTACCAGTGCGTCGGTGATTCCCGGCTCGGAAGCGGCATGACCGGCATCGCGGATGACCTGCAGTTCACTGTTCGGCCAGGCTTGATGCAGCTCCCAGGCGTTATCCAGCGGGCAGATCACGTCATAGCGACCATGGATGATCACGCCGGGCAAATGGGCGATCTTGCCCATGTTGCGGATCAACTGGTTCGGCTCAAGGAAGGCGTTGTTGCTGAAGTAGTGGCATTCGATGCGGGCAATCGACAATGCACGTTGTGGCTCGGAGAACCGATCGACCACCATCGGGTTCGGACGCAGGGTCGCGGTGCGGCCCTCCCAGGTGGACCACGCCTTGGCCGCGTGCATCTGGGCAATCTGGTCGTTGCCGACCAGTCGCTTGTGGAACGCGGCAAGCAAGTCGTCACGCTCATCCAGCGGGATCGGTGCGATGTAGTCCTGCCAGTAATCAGGGAACAGGCGGCTGGCGCCGGCCTGGTAGAACCACTCGATTTCCTGCGGACGGCAGAGAAAGATCCCGCGCAGGATCAGGCCGTGTACACGCTCAGGATGGGTTTGCGCGTAGGCCAGGGCCAGGGTCGAACCCCAGGAGCCGCCAAACAGCACCCACTTGTCGATACCCAGGTGCTGGCGGATCCGCTCGAGGTCGGCGACCAGATCCCAGGTCGTGTTGTTTTCCAGGCTGGCGTGGGGCGTGGAGCGACCGCAACCGCGCTGATCGAAAGTGACAATGCGATAAAGGTTGGGATCGAAGTAGCACCGACTCTGGGCATCACATCCGGCACCGGGGCCGCCGTGGATGAACACCACCGGCAATCCTTCCGGTGAACCGCTCTCGTCGACATACAGCGTGTGAGTTTCGTCGACAGCCAGATCGTGCCGGGCGTGGGGTTTGATCTGCGGGTACAAAGTCTGCATTGCGCACTCCGTAAGGGGTCGAGGTCATCCCTGGGGGGACTTCTATTATTCTGCCGTCCGGCATCATAAACCCGAATTACGTCAATGAGCATGCCCGTGCGGAGTCAGAGTTTTGCCGACAGATATCCGAACAGGGTTTCGTACAGTGCATCGACCTCGACCGCCTGCCCACGAGCCCGTAAACAGCCATGAACCAAGCCCTCGCCGAGATAAAGGGTGGCAGCCACGCCCGCGGCATTCAGTCGCTCGGCATACAGCACACCGTCATCACGCAACGGATCGAATTGCGCCACGGCGATCCATGCCGGTGGCAGTCCGCTGAAATCCGTGGCGAGCAGTGGCATGGCGTAGGCGTTCGGATGACGGGTGCCACGCAGGTAAAGCGCGTGATAGCACTCGACGTCACTGCTGCTGAGCAGCGGCGCGTCGATGCACTCACTGCGCGATGGCAGCCGGTGATCGCCGCCCAACCCCGGATAGATCAGCACCTGCGCGCACGGCACCGGCTCACCGGCATCGCGCAGTGCCAGGCACAGCGCCGCCGCAAGATTGCCGCCCGCACTGTCGCCGGCCACCAGCATGCGCTCCGGGTCGAGTTGAAACGGCCCGGTGCGCAGTGCTCGCCAGACCTTCAGGCAATCATCGAACGCGGCGGGAAACGGATGCTCCGGTGCCCGGCGGTAATCGACGGCGATCACCAGTACACCGAGTGTCGATGCCAATTCGGCGCAGATGAAATCGTGGGAATCAAGGTCCCCCACCACCCAGCCGCCGCCATGCAGATAAACGATGCACGACGCGCCACTGGCCGGTGGTTGATAGGAACGAACAGCAACCCCGGCCAACTCGAAATCGACCACATATAACCCGACCGGGCGCGCCGGGGTAAACGCCCGGCACATCTCGCTGTAGGCCTGGCGCAGACCGTCGGGGCTGCTGTCGGTGCTGTTGAAACTGACGGTTTTCTCGACGAAAGCCGTCATCTGCTCGGAAAGCGGGTAAGGAGCCATGAGCCTGGTGCCCGTTCAGGGGAATATATGGTCCCTGTAGGAGCGAGCTCGCTCGCGATGATCGTCAACGATAACGCTGTGAACCTGATACCCCGCGGCGTTCTCGGGTTCATCGCGAGCAAGCTCGCTCCTACAGGGTTTTGGTGTCAGTTTTTCAGACTGGCCTGAACCGTCGCCACGCCATCCTTGCCATCGAAACTGCTGACACCCGCCAGCCAACGCTGCAAGTCCTCGGGATGCTCACGCAGCCATTTTTTCGCGACATCCTGAGCCGTCTGGCGCTCCATGATCGGCACCATCAACTGGCTTTCCTGGGCTGCGGTGAATGTCAGGTTTTCCAGCAGCCGATTGACGTTCGGGCAGCGTTCGGCGTAATCCGGGGCGGTCACGCTGGAGACGGTTGCGGCGCCTTCATTCGGACCGTAGACATCTTCACTACCGGTCAGGTAGGTGATGTTCATGTTGATGTTCATCGGGTGCGGGGTCCAGCCGACAAACACCACGAACTCCTTGCGATTCACCGCCCGCTGCACGGCCGCCAGCATCCCGGCTTCGCCGGACTCGATCAGTTTGAAGTCCTTCAGGCCGAAGTGATTGGTCTCGATCATGGTCTTGATGGTGGTGTTGGCGCCGCTGCCTGGCTCGATGCCGTAGATCTTGCCGCCGAGCTGATCCTTGAAGCGGGCGATGTCCGCGAAGGTTTTCAGCCCGGCCGCCGCCACATAGTCCGGGACCGCGAGGGTGGCCTGGGCATCGGCCAGGCTCGGTTTATCCATGACCTTCACCTGATTGGCAGCCACGAACGGGGCGATATTCTTATCCATCGCCGGTTTCCAGTAACCCAGGAAGATGTCCAGGCGCTTGTCGCGGATGCCGGCGAAGATGATTTGCTGCACGGCGCTGGTTTGCTTGCTTTCGTAGCCGAGACCGTTGAGCAGCACATCGGCCATGCCACTGGTGGCGATCACGTCGGTCCAGTTGACCACGCCCATGCGCACGGCTTTGCAGGAGGCGTCGTCCGCGGCCATGGCGCCGGTGCTCAACAGAGCGGTGCCGCAGAAGATTGAGAGACAGCGGGTGAACAGTCTTTTCATCGGGATGATCTCGTGCGGCAGCGGATTATTGTCGGGCCGGTGTCTATGTGCACCGTGGCCGAAACATTACGCAGCAGACGAGCGGCAAAAGCGAACTGAGGCGACCGTGTTTTGCACGGTGGCGACTTGTAGGAGCGAGCCTGCTCGCGATGGAGGACAACGATGACGCGGGCTGTCTGAATGCACACGTTGACCTGACGTTTTTCGCGAGCAAGCTCGCTCCTACAGGGGTTATGCGTTGTAGTGTTTTTCGCCCCAGGCCAGCAAGCCTTGCAGCAGTTCCTTCAATACCACCCGCGTCGGCTGCGCCAGATCCGCCCGATAACGGAACGGCTCGAACTCTTCCATATAGGTGCACTGACCAAGTTCCAGCTGCACGGCGTGGATGTTCTCGGCCGGGTTGCCGTAATGGCGGGTGATGTGGCCGCCCTTGAAGCGTCCGTTCAGCACGTGGGTGTAATTGTCATGACGCGCGCAGATCGCTTCGAGTTGCGTCGCCAATTGAGGATCGCAACTGGCGCCGTTGAAGGTGCCGAGGTTGAAGTCCGGCAGTTTGCCGTCGAACAGGTGCGGAATCAGCGAGCGGATCGAGTGCGCATCGAACAGCAGCGCATAGCCGAACTCGGCCTTCAATCGCGCCAGTTCCTGCTGCAAGGTGCTGTGGTACGGCGTCCAGATCTGTTCCAGATAGGTCGCACGCTCTTCTTTCGAAGGTTCCAGGCCTTCGCGGAACAATGGCACGCCGTCGAACAGCGTGGCCGGGTACAAGCCGGTGGTCGCGCCCACGTACAGCGGCTTGTCGTCGGATGGACGGTTCAGGTCAATGACGAATCGCGAGTATTCGGCGGCCAGGGTGCTGGCGCCCAGTTCAGCGGCGAAGTCATAAAGCTGCGGGATGTGCCAGTCGGTGTCCGGCAGGCTTTTCGCGTCAGGTATCAACCCGGCCTCGACCGCCGGAGTCAGGCGCACACCGGCGTGGGGCATGCTGATCAGCAACGGTACGCGGCCTTGTTTGAAGTTCAGAACCTTATCCACAGTTGCTCTCCTACAGACTTGTCTCGACGCCGTGACGCACGACGCGTTTTTCCAGGTCGCCGCCCAGCCAGTACGACAGGTCGGCCGGACGTTCGATTTGCCAGGCCACGAAATCCGCGACCTTGCCGGCTTCCAGCGAGCCGTGGGTGTCGGCCATGCCGAGCGCGGTAGCGGCGTGAATCGTTGCACCGGCCAAGGCTTCTTCCGGGGTCATGCGGAAACAGGTGCAGGCCATGTTCAGCATCAGGCGCAATGACAGCGCCGGCGAGGTACCCGGATTGAGGTCGCTGGCGATGGCGATCTTCACGCCGTGCTTGCGCAGGGCTTCCATTGGCGGCAATTGGGTTTCGCGCAGGAAGTAGAAGGCGCCCGGCAGCAATACCGCGACGGTGCCGGATTCGGCCATGGCGATGGCGTCGTCTTCAGTCATGAATTCCAGATGATCGGCGGACAGTGCGTGGTAACGCGCCGCAAGGCTGGAACCGTGAAGCGACGACAATTGCTCGGCGTGCAGTTTCACCGGCAAGCCCAGTTTCTGAGCGGTGATGAATACGCGTTCGACCTGCGCCGGGGAAAACGCCAGGTACTCACAGAATGCATCAACCGCGTCGACCAGCCCTTCGGCGGCGAGAGCCGGGAGCATGTCAGCGCAGATGTGATCGATGTAGTCGTCGGCGCGATCTTTGTATTCCGGCGGCAAGGCGTGAGCGGCCAGGCAGGTGCTGCGCACGCTGATCGGCAGTTCGGCACCGAGACGTCGGGCGACGCGAAGCATCTTGCGTTCGTTGGCCAGGTCGAGGCCGTAGCCGGACTTGATTTCGATGCTGGTGACGCCATCGCGCATCAGGCTTTTCAGGCGCTTGGCGGCGCTGGCGAACAACTCGTCTTCGCTCGCCGCACGGGTGGCGCGCACGGTGCTGGCGATGCCGCCACCGCTGGCGGCGATTTCCGCATAGCTGACGCCTTGCAGGCGCTGCTCGAATTCGCCGCTACGGTTACCGCCGAACACCGTATGGGTGTGGCAGTCGATCAGGCCCGGTGTGACCCAGGCCCCGTTCAAATCGTTGACCGCCGGGTACTCGCCCGCCGGCAGGTCAGCGCGCGGCCCGATCCACTCAATGAGCGCACCGGACGTCACGATGGCCGCGTCTTCGATAATCGAATAGACGCCTTGTGCCATGGTTGCGACGTGGCAGTGTTGCCAGAGGATTTTCATCCCTTAGTCTCCACAAATTTCTAAATCGATTCGCGAGCAAGCCCGCTCCCACAGGGTTTACACAATCCACTGTAGGAGCGAGCCCGCTCGCGATGGTCTTCAACGATAACGCGCCCTGCCTGAATGCCCGCGTTGCCCAGGCGTTTTTCGCGAGCAGGCTCGCTCCTACAGGAGGGGGCCTTACAGGCTCGGCAGCAACTTGGTTGGAACCAGCTCGGTCAGGCAGCGCGAAGCCAACAACTCAGTCGCCGCATTGATGTCCGGTGCAAAGAAGCGGTCCTTCTCATAGAACGGCACTTCGTTACGCAGGATGGCGCGGGCCTGTTCCAGTTTCGGCGAGGTCTTCAGGCCGTTGCGCAGGTCCAGGCCCTGAGCCGCCGCCAGCCATTCCACGGCGAGAATCCCGCGGGT
>NZ_JBGLYV010000117.1:0-16540 GCF_047304225.1 Pseudomonas sp. Pseusp3
CGTTCGGGGCGAGCGTTTTTTTGCTTACTTTTTTTAGGCGCTTGTAAAAAAAGTGAGTCGCCGTAAGGGCGAAACCATCAGCCGCCATTGCCGAAGAAACGGATATGTACACAAAACAACAGGACCAGCCCGCAACAACAGATCAAAGCTCGAAACGCAATTCCGGCCAGATCGGCGAAGTCCCACGCTTCTGCGACTCAAGAATAGCCCTGCACAACGAACACAGCCGCTGATCCTGAAACACCCGACGATCAACACTCGACCAGCGAGGCTGCGCCGGCAACAGGCTGCCGCACAAGGTGCGGTCAGCCGAGCCGCCCAACTCCAGTTGACGGGTCACCAGATGTACCCGCACTTCCTGGCAGGCGAACAGATCCAGCTGTTCGTCAGGCTCGATCAGTTGGTAGGCAAAGAGTGACCAGGCGGGACGCGGCATCGGGGGCTCCAAATCGGGGGCGCCACCTTAGCCGAAAGCCTGCTTCTAGAAAAGTGTCATAACAGCGGTTTTAGGGTAGGCCAGACATTTTCCAGCAACTTGTCCTGGGCCCCGGCCGCCGGGTGTATGCCGTCAGCCTGCATCAAGTCCGGATGGCCGCCCACGCCGTCGAGGAAAAACGGCACCAGCGGGATCTTTTTCTCATCGGCCAGGTTGCTGTAGACCTCGGCAAACGCCTTTGTGTAACGCGCACCGTAATTGGGTGGCAATTGCATGCCGAGCAGCAACACCCTGGCACCGCTGGCCCGGGAGCTGTCGATCATTGACGCAAGATTTTGTTGCAATTGCGTTGGCAACAATCCGCGCAGCCCGTCATTGCCGCCCAGTTCGAGGATCACCAGCTCCGGCTTATGCTCTGCAAGCAGCGCGGGCAGCCGCGCCCGGCCTCCGGCACTGGTGTCGCCACTGATGGACGCATTGACCACTTTATCGTCGAAACCTTCGAGCCTGAGCCGTTGCTCAAGCAGCGACACCCACCCCTGCCGGGTATCCAGCCCGAAACCGGCGCTGATACTATCGCCAACGATCAGGACTGTACCCGCCGCTGCGTTTTGGGCCATGCACAACAAGGCCAGGCCAGCACTCAAAAACCAGACACGCATCGGACTCTCCATGGGCGCAAGCATTCTCATCGCGAAGGACCTTAGCAAAGTGGTTCCCAGCGCGGAAGGTGAACTGACCATCCTGCACGAACTCAGCCTGGAACTGAACAAGGGCGACAGCCTGGCCATCGTCGGCGCTTCGGGTTCCGGCAAATCCACCCTGCTGGGCCTGCTCGCCGGCCTCGACCTGCCGAGCAGCGGCGAAGTCACTCTCGCCGGGCAAGGCCTGAGCAGCCTCGATGAAGACCAGCGTGCGCGCATCCGCGCCGAGCACGTGGGTTTTGTGTTCCAGTCATTCCAGTTGCTCGACAGCCTCAATGCCCTGGAAAACGTCATGCTGCCGCTGGAACTCGATGGCCGCAAAGACGCCCGCGAACGCGCCACCCAATTGCTGCAACGCGTGGGGCTGGGCCAGCGCCTGACTCACTCGCCACGCCAGCTCTCGGGGGGCGAACAACAACGCGTGGCGATTGCCCGCGCATTCGCCGCCGAGCCCGATGTGCTGTTCGCCGACGAACCGACCGGCAACCTCGACAGCCACACCGGCGAGCGCATCAGCGACTTGCTGTTCGAACTCAACAAGGAACGCGGCACGACCCTGGTACTGGTGACTCACGATGAACGCCTGGCCCATCGCTGCCGGCGCCTGATCCGCCTTGAAGCCGGCCTGCTGGTCGCCCCTCTGGAGCCTTGATGGCACGTCTGCCGCTGTTGCGCCTGTTCAGCCTCGCCATCCGTCAATTGCTGCGCGACGCCCGCGCCGGTGAATTGCGCGTGTTGTTTTTCGCCTTGCTGGTGGCCGTGGCCGCCAGCACCGCCATCGGTTACTTTGGCGCGCGCCTGAATGGCGCCATGATGTTGCGCGCCACCGAATTCCTCGGTGCCGACCTGCTGCTCGAAGGCAGCTCGCCGGCGCGCCCCGAGCAAATAAGAAGCGGCACCGAACTGGGTCTGGAACACGCTCAAGTGGTGGAGTTCTCCAGCGTTATCGCCACCGACAAAGGCATCCAGCTGTCCAGCATCAAGGCGGCCGATGGCACCTACCCGCTGCGCGGCGAACTGAAAAGCGCGCCCGCGCCCTTTGCCGTGGAGGAACCCGGTGGAGGACCGAAACCCGGCGAAGCCTGGGTCGAGGCACGCCTGCTGACCGCCCTGGACCTGAAGATCGGCGACAGCATCGATGTCGGCATGAAAACCCTGAAACTGACGCGGGTGCTGACGTACGAACCCGACCGCGCCGGCAATTTCTACAGCCTGACGCCACGAGTGCTGATCAATCTCGGCGACCTTGTGGCCACCGGTGTAGTGCAGCCCGGCAGCCGGGTCAGCTATCGGGAGTTGTGGCGCGGCGATGCCAAGGCGCTGGAAACCTATCGGCAACTCATAAAACCGGGCCTCGCCGCCAATCAGCGCTTGCAGGACGCCCGTGACGGCAACCGGCAGATCGGTGGAGCCCTGGGCAAAGCCGAACGCTACCTGAACATGGCCAGCCTGGTCGCGGTGTTGCTGTCCGGCGTGGCGGTTGCGCTATCGGCAACCCGCTTCGCCACTCGCCGATTCGATGCCAGTGCCTTGCTACGCTGCCTCGGGCTGTCACGCCGGGAAACCCTGGTGTTGTTCAGCCTGCAACTGACCGTCCTCGGACTGCTGGCCAGCATCAGCGGCGCCCTCCTCGGCTGGTTCGCACAGCTGGGGTTGTTTGCCCTGCTGCATGACTTGCTGCCGACCGACGTGCCTGCGGGCGGGCTGTTTCCGGCCGTTGCCGGGATCGGCACCGGACTGGTGGCGCTGGCCGGTTTCGCCTTGCCGCCGCTGGCGGCTCTGGGCCGGGTTCCGCCATTGCGCGTATTGCGTCGGGACATGCTGCCTATCCCTTCCAGCACCTGGATGGTCTACGGTGCAGCACTGGGTGCCCTCGGCCTGATCATGTGGCGTCTGAGCCTGGACCTGCTGCTGACCTTTGCCCTGCTCGGCGGTGGCGTGATTGCAGCGCTGGTGCTGGGCGGTTTGTTGCTGCTGCTGTTGAAGAGCCTGCGGCGCATGCTCGCCCGTGCGTCCCTGCCCTGGCGCCTGGGACTCGGGCAATTGCTGCGTCACCCGCTCGCGGCCGCGGGCCAGTCCCTGGCGTTCGGCCTGATTCTGCTGTCGATGGCGCTGATTGCGCTACTGCGCGGTGAGTTGCTGAATACCTGGCAAAACCAGTTGCCGAAAAACGCCCCCAATTACTTCGCCCTGAACATCCTGCCCGCGGACAAACAGGCCTTCACCGATCACCTGATCGCCGTGTCGGCGCAATCGGCACCGTTGTATCCGGTGGTGCCGGGGCGCTTGATCAGCATCAACGGCGAACCGGTGCAGCAGATCGTCACCAAGGAATCGGCGGGGGATCGGGCAATCCAGCGCGACCTGAGCCTGACCTGGGCCGCGGACCTGCCGTCGGGCAACAAACTCACGACCGGTAATTGGTGGAACGAACAGACGCCGGACGATGTTCCCGGCGTGTCGGTGGAAGGCAAGGTCGCTGAAAGCCTGAAAATCAAGCTCGGCGACCATCTGGTTTTCAGCGTTGGCGGGGTCAATCGCGAGGCGAAAGTCACCAGCCTGCGGGAGATCAACTGGGACAACTTCCAGCCGAACTTCTTCATGATCTTCCAGCCCGGCACCCTGAAGGATCTGCCGGTAACTTACCTGACCAGTTTCTATCTGGCACCGGGCCATGACCAACAGATCGTCGACCTGTCCCGTGCCTTCCCGGCGGTGACGATCCTGCAGGTCGAAGCCTTGCTGGAACAACTGCGCAGCATTCTCGCCCAGGTCACCCTGGCGGTAGAGTATGTGTTGCTGTTCGTACTGGCAGCGGGGATGGCGGTGCTGTTTTCCGGCCTGCAGGCGACACTGGACGAACGCATTCGCCAGGGCGCATTACTGCGAGCGCTGGGCGCTGAACGGCAATTGCTGGTCAAGGCACGGCGCATCGAGTTCGGCTTGCTCGGTGCGGTCAGCGGTTTGCTGGCGGCACTGGGATCGGAACTGGTGAGCCTGGTGCTCTACCGCTATGCCTTCGACCTGCCATGGCATCCGCATCCATGGCTGTTGTTGCTGCCATTGGTGGGTGCCGTGCTGATTGGCGGTGCCGGGGTGTTCGGCACCCGTCGGGCATTGAACGCCAGCCCGCTGACAGTCCTGCGCGAGGGTTGATAGACTCCAGCCATCCTCACCACAAGAAGCTGTCATGAGCCGTTATCGCCCTCCCCGCACCGCCGGCACCGCGCTGATCACCCCCGAGGGTGAAGCGCGGATGCGTGCCGAGTTCCATGAACTGTGGCATGTACGCCGGCCCCAGGTTACCCAGGCTGTCAGCGAAGCCGCGGCCCAGGGGGATCGCTCGGAGAACGCCGAATACACCTACGGCAAAAAGATGCTGCGAGAGATCGACAGCCGCGTGCGTTTTCTCACCAAGCGCCTGGAGGCGCTCAAGGTCGTCAGCGAAAAACCCAGCGATCCGAACAAGGTCTATTTTGGCGCCTGGGTGACGATCGAGGACGAAGACGGCAAAGAGTCGCGCTACCGCATTGTCGGGCCGGATGAACTGGACCTCAAACAAGGCCTGATCAGCATTGATTCG
Organism: Pseudomonas sp. Pseusp3; assembly: GCF_047304225.1. Taxonomy (NCBI): domain Bacteria; kingdom Pseudomonadati; phylum Pseudomonadota; class Gammaproteobacteria; order Pseudomonadales; family Pseudomonadaceae; genus Pseudomonas; species Pseudomonas sp. Pseusp3. The sequence continues at coordinate 4,724 of NZ_JBGLYV010000117.1, forward strand.
CCATTGGCCCGCGCCCTGATCGGCAAGGCACTGGACGCCGAAGTTCGAGTCCAGACACCGACCGGTGAGCAGTGTGTTTATATCGTGGCGATCGACTACCCGTAGAACTCAACGGCGGGTGATCAGCCCTTGCCGGGCAACGCGAGTCAGTTGCCTGATCACTTCCGGCGCGTCTTCAAGGCTGGGGGATTGAATCACTGCCAGATCGAAACTGTCGTCGGCGAAACGAGCGAGCGACTCACCGTCTTCGACAAACTGGATCAGGAAGGCAGCGGGACCGCCGGTACGACGAGGCCAGCCATCGAGATAACGCAAGAGCGTCGGCTGATGTTTGCCGCCAAGCAGGATTTTTGGATTGCGCTGGGTGAGATGTGCCGTGATCGGCGCGGGACGTACAACAGGGTTTAGTGCATTCATTGTGTCGTGTCTCTGCCTCAAAAGTCTGCATGGCAGGTGAGAGGCAACACCGAACCAGCGCTTTAGCGGTATTTCGAAGCCTGTTCCGGCTTCTATCGGCAACTGAATGAGTCACCTGGCGCCCCGCAAGTAGCTGTTTAAATCGGCGCATGAGCAACATCCTAGAGAAGCTGACTGGACAGTGTCAAGAATGACGCACAACAAAAAAGGCCCGCACAATGCGGGCCTTTTCGTTGAGCCAGAGCGGTCAACCGGCGATGGCACGGTCCGCCGAGAGTTTGCCCGCACCTTCGATCAATACCGCGATACTGCCACCGAGCAACGCCAGGGCGAATTCATAACCGTTGTTGGCCATGAACAGACCGTTGCTGATGTGCACCGTGAAAATCGCGACCAGCGACAGTAATGCCAGGCCAAGTGCGGCCGGGCGAGCCAGCAAGCCGATGATCAGGGCCAGGCCGGCGAAGAATTCGATGCCGCCCGCCATTGCCGCCATCAGGTAACCCGGCGTCAGCCCGACGCTTTCCATGTACTGCGCGGTTCCCGCCAGACCATAGCCACCGAATGCCCCGAAGAGTTTCTGCGAACCGTGTGCGGCGAAGACAATGCCGACAACGATGCGCAGAACTGTCAGGCCGTAGCCAGCGCGGGTGGACAGTACCTTGTTGATCAGAGTGCTCATGCTGTTTCATTCCTTGCTGATGTGTGTTGGTTGGCCGCTATATTAATCAGTAAATCATATGTTAAAAGCGCAAAAAGCCGGCAATAACAATCAGATTAGTAGATCAATTACGTGAGACAACCTTTTGTCCCTGGGGCTCCAACGACTCCCGCTCCCGGTCGAACGCCAAATAATACTTGTTCACGCTATTAACATAGCTGACGGGCCCCATGCCCACTTGCTCCATGGCAACGCGTTCGACCTGGAAGAACCACTGGTTGGGATTCAACCCTCGCCGCCGGGCTTCGGCGCGCATGCCCTGAACCCGCTCTGGCCCGATGTTGTAGGCTGCCAGCACAAAGGCCATGCGTTCGCGTTCATTGAGTTTCGGGCTGGCAAAAAACTTGCGCCGGATCATCGCCAGGTACTTGGCCCCGGCCTGCACATTGCCGTCTACGTCCTGGATATTGTTGACCCCCACCCGCTGCGCCGCAGAAGGCGTGATCTGCATCAGGCCGGTCGGGCCACCACCACTGCGGGCCGTGGGCTGCAACGCTGATTCCTTGAACGCCAACGCCGCCAGGTTCAGCCAGTCCATGCCTTGGGCATCGGCGTGCTTTTGCAGCACCGGGCGGAGTTTTTCCAGACGCTGCCGATCGGCCTTGGCCAGTGGGTAGTGCACTTGATAGAGACGCCGATAGATCCGCAGGAACGCGGCGTCCTGATCCGACGGTTTTTTGTAACCGGTGAGGAAGCGATCAATACTGGCCCGCAGCATCGAGGCATCACGGCGTACGAACCAGAACTCCTCTCCCGGATCGCTGATGAGTACCTGCTTGTCGAAACGCAACCTGGGCAGGATCTTGCCCCAGCGTTCGGCGATCGGCTGCTCGACAATGGTCAGGTGGAAGATCCCGCCCTGCACCATTTCCAGGACGTCCTCGACGGCAAGGGTCGGATCGACCCATTCGATTGTGACCGGTGGCAGTTTGTGCAGGGCGAGCTTTTGATTGATCTGGCTGACAGCATCCCCGGCGGCGCTGCCGGCAGGCAAGGCCAGGGTTTTGCCGGATAGCTGTTCAAGCCGGGTGTAGCGGCGTTCGCCCTTGATGCCCACCAGCACCAACGGGATGTTGCTGGCAATCGGCTCACTGGTGCTGACGGCGAAGCCCGCTTGCAGATCGAGCAACTCGCCTGGCGCCACCAGATCCCCCTCCCCGCGCTGCAATGCGCCGAGCAGTTGATCCTTGGCCTTGGGAATGATCTTGAGGGTAATTTCCTGACCGTCACGGGCGTGGCCGTTGAGGTATTGCTCGAACGCTCTGAGGCGATGATATTCGACCCCGATCGCCTGCCCCTGGACTTCGCCGGAACTGTTGCGGCTCTGGTTGACCAATACCCGCAGCACTCGGCTGCTGCGAATTTCCGCAAGATCGCGCACCTTGCTGGCCGGTACGGCTTGCAGCGGCCCGGGCAGACGCGCGACCGCCGACATCGGCAGTAGCAGCGAACAGCACAGCAGTAGCAAAACCGAGGGACGAATCATCCACTCTCCGGAAAGAATATGAGGCACGCTTCAATGACAAATGGCATCAAGCGCAGCGACAAAACAGAGCGCCTTGGGCGCTGGCAACGTGCGAAAGACTGGCACAATGATGGCAAAACTACCAACCCGGCCTGCCCCGCGGCTCAAGAGACAGCGTTAACTCGTTGTAGTTCTTGGCTTTTCTTATAAATCCACGGCTCTGATATGCTTTCCGGCCTTTGGCCCGAGGTAGCACCATGCAACTCATCGATATCGGCGTCAACCTGACCAACCCCAGCTTTGCCGACAAACACCAGGCCGTACTCGACCGTGCCTACGCGGCCGGTGTATGCCAACTGGTGCTGACCGGCACCAGCATCGAGGGCAGCGAGCAGGCCCTTGAACTGTGCCAGCAACTGGACGAAAGCACTCAGCGCCTGTTCGCCACCGCCGGTATTCACCCTCACTGCGCCAGTGACTGGAACGCCGACAGTGCCCGACGTTTGCGCAGCTTGCTCAAGGAGCCAAATGTGGTGGCCGTGGGTGAATGCGGGCTGGATTTCAACCGTGACTTCTCGCCGCGCCCGCAGCAGGAAAAGGTCCTCGAAGAACATCTGGCCATGGCCGTTGAATTGCAGCTGCCGGTCTTTCTGCACGAACGCGACGCCAGCCAGCGTTTGCTGGAAATCCTGCGCGACTTCCGCGACCGACTGCCGGCTGCCGTGGTGCACTGTTTCACTGGCGAACAGAAGGCACTGTTCAGCTATCTCGACCTGGACTTGCACATCGGCATTACCGGCTGGATCTGCGACGAACGCAGGGGCATGCATTTGCATCCGCTGGTCAAGGAGATCAAGCGCGGGCGCCTGATGCTCGAAAGCGATGCACCGTACCTGCTGCCGCGCAGCCTGCGCCCCAAGCCGAAAAACGGGCGAAACGAGCCTGCATACCTGACCGAAGTATTGCGCGAAGTGGCACTGCATCGCGGGGAAAGCCAGGAAGATCTGGCGGCGCATACTACGGCGTGTGCTCGGGCGTTTTACCGGCTGCCCACCATCGCCTTGTAAACACGGCCCCTTGTGGGAGCGGGCTTGCTCGCGAAGGGGGACTATCAAACACCACTGATGTCGACTGATACCCTGCTTTCGCGAGCAAGCCCGCTCCCACATTGACCTGTATCAAGGTTCGAATTTCTGAGTAGCGGCACAATGCTGGCACCTTGCCAAAACTGTTTCCGCTATCAGAGAAGACCTCCATGGGTGCCTGGCTTAGCAATATCTCGCTGAAATACAAATTCTGGGCGGTCAACGCTGTCGCCTTCATCACCACGCTTTTGCTGGTGCTGTACGCCGTGCAGCTCGAACAACAGGCCCGCAGTCATGCATCCCGGGCTTCGGCTCAGTCACAGGCGCGATTGCTTGGCGCCTGGCCTGCCGGGCAACCGCTGCCCGAGACCGATAACCTGCTGACGTTCAATCGCGAACAGGCGCCATCGCTGAATGGACAACCCATACCGCAACTCACCCATGCAAACGGTTGGGTCGAGATCAACTCAATGCCGTTGTTCGGTGACAATCCATTGATGGGTGCCGAAGTGTTCGCGCGCGCCGACGGCCAGCAGGTCGCCGTGATTGTCCACGGGCCAAGCCTGAGCCAGGTGTTCAGCGAGCGCTTCGCCAACTACGCGTTGGCGGTGTTCATCCTGATGCTGGCAATGCTCGGCGCATCGCAGTTATTGATCCGCTTCCTGCTCAGCCAGCTCAATACCTTGAAAGACGTCATGCTCCACGTGGAGAAAACCGGCGACCTGTCAGCCCGCGTACCATTGGCTTGCAGCGACGAAGTCGGGCAAATGGCCAACGCCTTCAACGCCATGCAGGCCGGTTATCAACGGGTGGTCAACACGGTCGCCAACACCGCCCGGCAACTGGACGTCGGTGCCGCACGGCTGGCGGCCAGCATGAATGAAGTGCGCCTCGGCATGCTCGGCCAGCAAAGCGAAACCGATCAAGCCGCCACGGCGATCAATGAAATGACCGCAACAGTCCATCACATCGCCCAACACGCAGGTGCCACCCGCGACCTTTCGCAATCGGCCGATACCCTGGCCGGCAGCGGCCAGGAGGTCGTGACACGGGTGCAGCAGTCGATTGCCGGACTGTCCACCGGCGTCCAGCAGACTGCCGAGATGATTCAACGCCTGGCCGAGGACAGTCAGAAGATAAACGGCGTGGTCAACGTGATTCACAGCATCGCCGAGCAGACCAATCTGTTGGCACTCAACGCCGCCATCGAAGCGGCCCGGGCCGGCGAAATGGGACGCGGGTTTGCCGTGGTCGCCGATGAAGTGCGCAACCTTGCCAAACGCGTCCAGGCCTCCACGGACGAAATCACGCGCATGGTGTCAGCGTTGCAGGCCGGTACGCGTGACGCCGTGGATTTCATGCAGGAGAGCTCGTTCAAGGCCGACGACTGCGTGCAACAGGCGCAAGAGGCCGGCGTGGCACTAGCCGAGATCACCGGTGCGGTGGCGCAGATGCGAGAAAGCAATACACAGATCGCGGTGGCGGCCGAGCAGCAGAGCCAGGTGGCGGAAGAGATGAACCGGGCGGTGGTGAGCATCCGTGACGTGACCGAGAACACGGTGCAGCAGACGGTGACGTCGGCGACGACCAGCAATGAGCTGGCGGCGTTGGCCGGGGAGTTGAGCAGGGCTATAGGTCAGCTCAAACTGTAAGGGCCTCTTCGCGGGCAAGCCCGCTCCCACAGGTGACCGCGTTCTTTCATTGGAATACCGTCAAAATGTGGGAGCGGGCTTGCTCGCGAAGGCGTCAGAACTGACAAGATCAATCCAGACCATGGCGCCTATCAAGCCAATAGCCAGCCTTGATTCGCCGCCAGCATTGACCGGGCCTATTCTTCATCTCATGTATTCAACATGGATCGAGGATCAGCATCATGGGCAAACGTCACCCCAACCTTCCCGCCTGGCAATGGCGAGCGTACCCGAACAATCATCAGCACCCGACAAACCTGGTGTTGCACCTGATCGCGGTGCCGCTGTTCATCGTGGCGTTTCTGTTGATCGTGTCCGGGGTGTTCAGCCTGACCCTTTCGAACATCGCCATCGGCGTGATCGGTGTGATTGCCGCGCTGGCCTTGCAACGTCACGGCCACAGCCTGGAGGCGCAAGCCGCCGAACCCTTCAGTGACCGCAAGGATGCGATATCGCGCCTGATGGTCGAGCAGTTCCTGACGTTTCCGCGGTTCTTCCTCAGCGGTGGCTGGTGGCGCGCCTGGCGCGAGCGCCACCGTCGTCACTGATCAGGCAAACACCGTCACCGTCTGCCGGCTCATGGCGATCAACCGACCATCCGCGCTCCACATTTTCGCGGCCGCATGCCCGTAGCCGTCGGCGGCGTGCTCGGTTTCGACGAGGTATTTGCACCAGTCCAGGGTGCTCAGTTCCAGCGGCGGTTGCACGAATTCAATGGTCCAGGTCAGTGTGCTTCCCATCGCCGGCTTCTTCAGAAATGGCATCAGGGCCGGCGGCCAGGCGTCCACCAGCGCGAGGATATGCGCCTCACTGACGGCCTCTTCTTTCACGTCGCCGCGCAGGCGCACCCAGCCGCCCATTTGCCGGGATGTACTACCGCTGAACGGCAGCCCGCCGACACTCCAGCGCATCGCCAGATGCCGCATGAACTCCGGGAGGACGCCTTCGACAAAAGGCAATTCCTGGCATTCGTCCCAGTGCTTCATTTCAGGTGCCGGTTCAGCAGCCACCGCCACTTCCGAAGGGCGTGAGGCGCCAAAACTGCCCTGGATCAACGTCACCACCTGCCCCTTCTGCATCACCCGACCCAACACCTGGCTGACCGCCTTGCCTTCGCGCAACACGTCGACTTCAAAACTGACCGGTACCTCGGGTTCAACCGGGCCGACAAAGGTGATTGCCAGCGAGCGCACCGGACGATCCGCCGGCACCCGGGCACGCATGGCCTCGTACTGCAAGGCGGCCACCAGGCCACCAAAAGTGGCGCGCCCCTGGGCCCAGGAGGCCGGAATAGACAGCTCCAGCGGCTGGCTACGGACAGCGTCGAGCAGTTCGGAAAAACGCATGAAAACCTCAGGGATCGAAAAAAGACGAAGGGATCTTAACCATCTGGCGAAGTCGACACATCGCCTATTCCGGCCAAATTGACTGACAGATGAGCCGCACAAGGCTCGCTCCTACAATGGATCTCCGGTGTTTTCAGGGTTTGAAACAAGCCTTGCTGAGCTTTTCCAGCACCTGGTCCGCACGGCTTTCGGCCTCGGCCATGGTGGCGGTCCAGACTGCAACACAGGGCTGCAAATCCGCTTCCAGTTCAGCCATGGCCAGCCATTGCACGCAATCGTGCCAGTCACCCAGCGCGCCTTGGGCCGATTTCAACCGCGGCATGGCCGCTTTCGGCAAACGGTCCAGTTCGGGGTAAGCGTCGATGCCATAGCGCACCCGCTTGATCAGCAGGCGCAAGCGATGACGGTCATGGGCCGGGTCATGCAGTGCCTCGTCGAGTATTTTCCACTGTTTGCCCAGGCGCTTTTCGATGCGCTTGCGCAGGCCCTTGAGCAATCCCTGGCGCTGGGCGGCACGCAGAAAACGCGGAAACGCATCGAGGACGATCAGCAATTGCGCGAGCTCCGGGCTAGCCGCAACGGCCGGATAGGCTTCGGTCATTTGCGCCATGCGCCGCTGTGCGGCCTGGGGTTGATGGTGCTGGTGCAGGTACGCCGCCAGCACTTCGCGATCACGCAATGGCGTGGTCAGCTCTCCCACCCGGGAGGCTGCCGCTTCCAGTTGCTCGACACCGGGCAACCCGCGCAAGGGTCGCAACAGGCTGCGTAACCGACGCATGGTTGTGCGCAGATCGTGTAACGCTTCAGGGTCAGTACGCTCTTTCAGGCGGGCCTGACAGGCCAGCAGACGAATTTCCAGGCCCAGAATTTGAGCCACCAACCGATCGATCATGGGGGTTTACTCCGTAAACAGCGCCAGGCTCCAGGCTACGAGCTGCAAGCCCGATGAGTCTTGCAATTGGTAGCTTAGAGCCTGGCGCTGCTTTTTGCCTTCAACGCCCCGCGCGCGACTCACGAATATAGAAACGGGCCTTCTCGGCCTTGTGGGAGCAGCCCTCGAATCCCTCGAATTGCTGTTGGGTCTTGGCCGCGGTCAACAGCGACAAGGCTTTGGAGTAGCTGACGGTCCCGGCGAATCCTTCGGCCTTGGCCAGGTCCAGCTCATGCCAGGCGGCATCGAGCTGGCTGCCACAGCTGTCGCGGTAGGCGGTTTTGCCGGCACAACCGGCGAGCGCCAGGGCAATCAATGGCACGCAGATCCAGGCTTTCATCACTCACTCCTCAAAGATAGGTCAACAGTCATGCAGGTAAGACGGTGTGGCACCTGAAAAGTGCCGTTGGTCCCCTGTGCAAACTATAGCGCCGACAAGAATAATCATGTGCCGCCATGGAGTGTCGAAAATACGACGCTCCTGCCCCACCGAACGACCATGGCGATTGAAGCATGACCCTCGATGGGTGCATTGTTGAACCATTCAAACGAGGGCGATTCATGAAAAAGCGCGTCGCACTGGTGTTGGGCTCGGGTGGAGCCCGGGGTTATGCGCATATTGGGGTCATTGAAGAGATCGAGCGACGCGGCTATGACATCGCCTGTGTCGCCGGTTGCTCCATGGGCGCGGTGGTGGGCGGGATCTACGCCGCCGGCAAACTCAATGATTACCGCGACTGGATCGAGAGCCTGGACTATCTCGACGTGCTGCGTCTGGTGGACGTCAGTTTTCGTCTGGGGGCGATTCGTGGCGAGAAAGTCTTCGGGCAAATCCGCAAGATCGTCGGCGAGATCAACATCGAAGACTTGCGTATCCCCTACACGGCCGTTGCCACCGACCTGACCAACCAGCAGGAGATCTGGTTCCAGGAAGGTTGCCTGCATCAGGCCATGCGCGCCTCAGCGGCGATTCCCAGCCTGTTCACGCCGGTGATGCAGGGCAACCGCATGCTGGTGGATGGCGGCATTCTCAACCCGCTGCCGATCGTGCCGGTGGTGTCGAGCCATTGCGATCTGATCATCGCGGTCAACCTCAACTCCACCAACCAGCGCCACTATCAATTGCCGGTCATCCAGCGTCCTGCCGCCTTCAAGACCCGCTTCGACAGCCTGATCAACTCCGTCGGTTCGAAGTTGCCGTTCCGGCGCAAACAGGCTGAACAATTGTTGGTTCTGGAACAGGAAGCCTTGAAGGCCGAAGGTGCGGACCTCAACCCGTGGATCGAGTCCGCCGAGCCCGAGGCGCAGCAACCCGCGGCGGCTCCGGAAACCAGTGGCGCCCCCCGCTCCGCCACCGGCTCGTTCATCATCGACAACGTAGGACCGGCGTCCTTGCTGGATTTGATCAACCAGAGTTTCGAGGTGATGCAGACGTCGCTGGCACAGTACAAGATTGCCGGGTATCCGCCGGACATCCTGATCAACGTGCCCAAGCGCGTGTGCCGGTTTTTCGAGTTCTACAAGGCGCCGGAGCTGATCGCGCTGGGACGGGAAATTGCGCGGGATACGCTGGATCGCTATGAGAATGAGCAGAACTGAAAGCCTGAAAGCTTTGTGGTGGCTATCAGGGCCTCTTCGCGAGCAAGCCCGCTCCCACAGTAAATCTTCGGTGTTCACAAAATTTGTGTCTGACCGGGATCCCGTGTGGGAGCGGCGGTGCGGCGATCCGACTTGCTCGCGAAGACGTCAGGTCAGTCACCACAGAACGTCAAACCTCTTCACTCAATAACCGATACCCCACCCCCGCCTCGGTCACGATGAACCGTGGTCGAGTCGGGTCATCCGCCAGTTTCTGGCGCAAGTGCCCGACCACGATGCGCAGGTAATGAGTGTCTTCGGTGTGCGTCGGCCCCCAGATGTCCTTGAGCAATTGCTGCTGGGTGATCACCCGCCCGGGATGCCGCGCCAGTTGCGCCAGCACGGCGTATTCCTTGCGAGTCAGCGCAACTTCGATACCGTCGAGCAGCACCCGGCGATACGCCAGGTCGACCGTCAATGGACCGAAGGTCAGCGCCGCTTGCGGGACCTCGCCGGCGGGCGCCTGGCGCAACAGCGCACGAATCCGCGCCAGGAATTCCTGAATGCCGAACGGCTTGGTCACGTAGTCATTGGCGCCGCCATCCAGGGCCTCGACTTTCTGCCCTTCACCGGCGCGCACGGAGAGCACCAGCACGGGCACCGTCGACCACTCGCGAAAATCGCGCAATACCTGTTGGCCGTCCATGTCCGGCAAGCCCAGGTCGAGCACCAGCAAGTCCGGTTTGTTCAACGCAGCTTGAGCCAATCCTTCACTGCCGGTGCCGGCCTCCAGCACCTTGTAACCCTGGGAAGCGAGGCTGATGCGCAGGAATTTGCGGATCTGCGGTTCGTCATCGATGACCAAAATGGTCGCGGTCTGGCTCATGAATTCACATCAACACAAAGAAGTGGCAAGAGAGTAGCGCAAGCACGATCAGGCTTCACTTTCGTATCCCGGCTGAGCCTGTAGCGGCAGGTGCAATGTGATGCAGGTGCCACGCCCCTCGATGCCGTCGGCGACGCTGATGCGTCCGCCATGGGCACCGACCATGCCCTGACAGATCGCCAGCCCCAGCCCGGTCCCCTGCCCACCACGATCACCCCGCGCCGCGGTGTAGAACATGTCGAAAATCTTCGCCCGCTCCTCCTCCGGAATCCCCGGGCCTTCGTCGCTGACCGAAAAGAACAGCTCACTGTCATCAGCTCCGGCGTGCAATTGCAAACGCCCGTGGGACGGCGAAAACCGCGCGGCGTTTTCCAGCACGTTGATCAGAGCCTGTTCGATCAGTGCGGCATGCACGAACAGCAACGGTAACTCGGCCGGCACGTCTGTGCTGACCTGCAACGGCGCAAGGACTGTCCGCAGACGGTTGAGCGCACTGCCGACGATGTCTGCCGGCGATACCCAGTCCCGCGCCAGCTTCAGGGCACCGTGGCCGAGCCGGGTCATGTCGAGCAGGTTTTGAATGTAGCGGTCGAGGCGCTCGGCTTCATCGCGGGTGCCTTCGAGCAGTTCACGTCGATCCTCCAGCGGGATCGCTTCACCCAGGGCCAGCAGGCTATCGATACTGCCGCGCATGGATGTCAACGGTGTGCGTAAATCGTGGGACACCGAAGCCAGCAAGGCACTGCGCAACTGTTCGGTTTCGCCGTGCAGCCGCGCCGCTTCCAGATCATCGGCCAGTTGCGCCCGGGCCAGTGCCTGGGCCAGCGGCTGGGTCAGCGCGGTCAACAAGCGTCGGCGCTGACCGCTCAGGGTCTGGCCTTCCCTGGCGCACACGCCGAGCAACGCCAGCGGGCCGTCTTCCACCGATAACGGCCACCACCACCAGCGGCCGAACGGCAAGGTGCCGGTGCCCGCACCCGCCGGTTGATCGTGCTGCCAAGCCCAATCGGCGGCGGCGCGTTCGGCTTCGGTGAACGTCAGCGGACCACCGGTTTCGACTTTCCAGCCGTTTTGCCCGTCGCGATTGAGCAGGCACAGTTGCACATCGCTCCAACCGTTGAGGTGCTGGGCGGCCGCGCTGACCACGGCCTGGCGGTCGGTGGCGGCGGTCAGTTTGCGTGACAGGTCGAGCAATTCAGTGGTCTCTTCCTGGGTGTCGCGCAGGGCTTGCAATTGCCGGCGCTGGCGCGCCGCGAGGTTGCCGGTGAGGGCCGCCATCAGCAGGAAGAACAATAATGTCAGTACGTCTTCTTCGCGCTGGATGCTCAGAGAGAAAGTCGGTGGAATGAACAGAAAGTCATAGGTCAGAAACGACAGCGCCGCACAGGCCAGAGCCGGTCCGAGACTGCTGCGCACCGCCACCAGCAACACGGCGGCGAGGAACACCAGTGAAATATTCGGCAGTGGCAGAACACTCGCCACGGCCCAGGCCAGGGCGCTGGCCAGAACCGTCGCGACCACGGCCAACACATAGTCGAACCAGACCAGTGAATGCATCGGCCGCCGATGGGGTTGATGCTGTGGGTGATCGCTGTCGAGAACGTTGATTTCCAGTCCGCGGGCATTGCGCAGCAGCCGCGCCGCCAGCCCGCCACCGAACAGACGTCGGCGCAAGCGCGGCCGGGACTGGCCGACCA
>NZ_JBGLYV010000118.1:0-16491 GCF_047304225.1 Pseudomonas sp. Pseusp3
GTTCGGGGTTCGGGGTTCGGGGTTCAGGGTTCAGGGTCCGGCATCAAAGTTCATACGCCGTTTCGGTCGTGCGTTGGCTTTCACCTGGCAAAACTCACAGTTTGCAACGGTAGGCTAAGCTTTGATCAACTCGTTGCTCATGATGCTCGGTTCTGCAGGTTTTGGGTGTTTCTGGAGAGCGTCTGCAACAGCGATCTCAGACTGGCCCAAACCTTTCACGCGGGATTGACGTGATGACCGAGCCCCTCCTCAGTTTTGATGAACTCAAGCGCGCCGCGGCTGCCGGCGAAATCGATACCGTGCTGGTCTGCATGATCGACATGCAGGGACGCCTGGTCGGCAAACGATTCCAGGTCGAGTTTTTCATCGACAGCGGCCACGAAGAAACCCACTGCTGCAACTACCTGCTGGCCGATGACATTGACATGGAGCCGGTGCCGGGTTACGCCGCAGCCAGTTGGAGCAAGGGCTATGGCGATTTCGTACTCAAGCCGGACATGTCCACCCTGCGGCGCGTTCCCTGGCTTGAATGCACGGCGCTGGTGCTGTGCGACGTGCTCGATCATCACCATCGCCAGGACCTGCCCCACAGCCCTCGGGCGATTCTGAAAAAACAGGTCGAGCGCCTGCACGCGCGCGGCTATACCGGCATGTTTGCCTCGGAACTCGAGTTCTATCTGTTCGATGAGAGCTACGAGGCGATCCACGAGCGCAACTATCACAAACCGAAAACCGCCGGCCATTACATCGAGGACTACAACATCCTGCAGACCACTCGCGAAGAGCCAGTGCTGCGGGCGATTCGCAAGCATTTGCAGGCATCGGGAATTCCCGTGGAAAACTCCAAGGGGGAATGGGGCCCGGGCCAGGAAGAGATCAACATCCGCTACGCTGATGCCATGACCATGGCCGACCACCACGTCATCATCAAGCACGCCTGCAAAGAGATCGCGCAGTTGCAGGGCAAGGCGATCACCTTCATGGCCAAGTGGCGCTACGACGCCGCCGGCTCCAGCAGTCATATCCATAATTCGCTGTGGGACAAGAACGCCAAAAAGCCGCTGTTCTTCGACGTCAAAGCCGAATTCGGCATGTCGAAACTGATGCGTGCCTGGGTCGCCGGGCAGCTCAAGTACGCCAACGACATCACCTGCTTTCTCGCGCCCTACATCAACTCCTACAAGCGCTTTCAGGCTGGCACTTTTGCGCCGACCCGGGCGGTGTGGAGCCGCGACAATCGCACCGCCGGCTTTCGCTTGTGTGCCGAAGGCAGCAAGGCGATCCGCATCGAATGCCGCATCGGTGGCGCCGACCTCAACCCCTATCTGGCCTTCGCCGCGTTGATCGCAGCGGGCCTGGCCGGTATCGACGAGAAGCTCGACCTCGCGCCGCCGTTCGAAGGTGACGCCTACCTGGATGAGCATTTGCCGGAAGTGTCCAAGACCCTGCGCGAGGCGAGCGCCGCACTCAAGGCCTCCAGCATGTTGCGCAAGGCGTTCGGCGATGAGGTGGTCGACCATTACGTGCACACCGCCGAGTGGGAGCAGAAAGAGTACGACCGGCGAATCACCGACTGGGAATTGCAGCGCGGCTTCGAGCGCTATTGAGAACATCATGACTGCGAAGGTTCAACTGATCTCCCCGGTCGATGGCCGGGTGTACGTCGAACGCGAGGTGGCCGATGCGGCGCAGGTCGAGCAGGCGCTGACGGCCGCTGCCAGCGCACAGGTGTCATGGCAACGCCGCTCACTGAGCGAACGCGCAGCGTTTTGCACTGCCGCAGTGGACGCGATGCTGTCGATGCAGGCGGACATCGTGCCGGAGCTGGCCTGGCAGATGGGTCGCCCGGTGCGTTATGGCGCCGGCGAACTGCGCGGATTCGCCGAACGCGCCCGGCACATGATCGCTATCGCACCGCAGGCCCTTGGCCGGGTAGAACCCGAGCCTGTTGCGGGATTTCGACGCTATATCAAGCGCGAGCCGCTGGGCACTGTACTGGTCGTCGCCCCGTGGAATTACCCCTATCTGACGGCGGTGAACACGATTATCCCGGCGCTGATGGCCGGCAACAGTGTGATCCTCAAACATGCGTCCCAGACGCTGCTGGTGGGCGAGCGTTTCGCCGAGGCCATGCGTCGCGCAAAACTGCCCGAGGGGCTGTTCCAGAATCTGCTGCTCGACCATGTGTCGACCGGGGCGATCATCGCTTGCGGGCGCGTGCAGCAAGTGAACTTCACCGGTTCCGTGGAGGCGGGCAAAGTCATGGAAAGCGCCGCCAGCGGACAATTTCTCGGCATGGGCCTGGAGCTCGGCGGAAAAGACCCGGCCTATGTCCGCGCAGACGCCAACCTTGAACATGCGGTGGAAAATCTGGTGGACGGCAGTTTCTTCAATTCCGGGCAGAGTTGCTGCGCCGTGGAACGTATCTACGTCGACCAGAAAATCTTCCCGGTGTTTGTCGAGCGCTTCGCCGAATTGACCCGCCAGTACGTGCTGGGCAACCCGCTGGACGAAGCCACCACCCTCGGTCCGCTGGTGACACCGGGCGCCGCATTCTTCGTTCGTGGCCAGATCGCCGAAGCGCTGGCCCAGGGCGCAACGGCGCTGATCGATCCGCAGGCATTTACCGCCGACGTACCGGGCAGTGCCTACCTCGCGCCGCAGGTCCTGGTCGATGTCACCCATCAAATGTCGGTCATGCGCGATGAAAGCTTTGGCCCGGTGGTCGGCATCATGCCGGTGGCCAGTGATGACGAGGCCATTGCCTTGATGAACGACAGTGAATTCGGGCTCAGCGCTTCTATCTGGACCCGGGATCTCGTAGCGGCCGAACGCCTGGGCAACGAGATCGCCACCGGCACCGTATTCATGAACCGCTGCGATTACCTCGACCCGGCACTGGCCTGGACCGGCGTGAAGCACAGCGGGCGCGGCGTCACTCTGTCGCCATTGGGCTACGAGCACCTGACCCGCGCCAAATCCTTTCATCTGCGTCACGAGGTGTAGACCATGAACCTGACAGGAAACTGGAACTACCCCACCAGCGTTCGTTTCGGTGTCGGGCGCATCGCCGAACTGGCCGACGTCTGTCGCAGCCAGGGTATCCAGCGGCCGTTGCTGGTGACCGACAGCGGCCTGGCGCGCGCGCCGATCACCACGGCGGCGCTGGACGCGTTGCGTGCCGCCGGTCTTGGTGTCGCGCTGTTCTGTGACCTCAAGCCCAACCCGGTGGAAGCCAACCTGGCCGGCGGGCTCGACGCCTGGCGTGCCGGCGGGCACGACGGCGTGATCGCTTTCGGCGGCGGCAGTGGCCTGGACATGGGCAAGCTGATTGCGTTCATGAGCGGCCAGACCCGCCCGGTCTGGGACTTCGAAGACATCGGCGACTACTGGACCCGCGCCGACGACAGCCGCATCGCCCCGGTCATTGCGGTACCGACCACGGCGGGAACCGGTTCCGAAGTGGGTCGCGCGGCGGTGATTATCGACGAACGCACCCACACCAAACGCATCATCTTCCACCCGAAGATGATGCCGCGCGTGGTGATCAGCGACCCGGCCCTCACCGTCGGCATGCCGGCCAAAATCACCGCTGGCACCGGCATGGATGCATTCTCCCACTGCCTGGAAGCGTACTGCGCCCCCGGCTTTCACCCCCTGGCCGATGGCATTGCCGTGGAAGGCATGCGCCTGGTGGCCAATTCACTGGTGAAGGCGGTACACACGCCGTCGGACCTTGAGGCACGCGCGCAAATGCTCGCAGCGGCGGCGATGGGCGCCACGGCATTCCAGAAAGGCCTGGGCGGGATGCATGCGCTGTCGCATCCGGTGGGCGCGCTGTACGACACCCATCACGGCATGACCAATGCCACCTTCATGCCTTACGTCCTGCAGTTCAATCGCACGGCCATCGAGGAGCGCATCACCCGCCTGGCGGCGTACCTGCGCCTGCCCTCCCCGGGGTTCGACAGTTTCCAGGCCTTCGTCCTCAAGCTGCGCAAGGACATCGGCGTGCCCCATACCCTGGTTGAACTGGGCGTGGATGACCGGCAGGCCGACCTGATCGCGGACATGGCGATTGTCGACCCCTCCGCCGGTGGTAACCCGTTGCCATTGACCCGGGACGGCGTGGCAAGGATTTTCGACGCGGCGTTTCACGGCCGTCTGTAGGAGCGAGCCGGCTCGCGATGGACTTGAGGATGACGCGGGGTGTCAGGCTCCCCGCGTCATCGTTGACGCTCATCGCGAGCAAGCTCGCTCCTACAGAAAACCAAGGTCGAGCCTACGGCGGCTCAGTTCGGCCTGTCCAAAACCTGAAGGGGCACACATCATGAACCCAGCAAGCCAGCCCGGCACCGACGCGCACGACGATGACGTCAAGGTGCTGCACAGCATGGGCTATGCCCAGCAACTCTCACGACGAATGGGCGTTTTCTCAAACTTTGCCATTTCCTTTTCGATCATCTGCATCCTCTCGGGTGGCATCAACTCCCTGGCCCAGGGCACCTCGGGCGCGGGGGGTATATCCATCGGGATCGGCTGGCCGATCGGCTGCCTGATCTCCGGGGTGTTCGCCATGGCCATGGCGCAGATTTCCTCGGCCTACCCCACCGCTGGCGGCCTGTACCACTGGGGCTCGATCCTGGGTAACCGCTTCACCGGCTGGCTGACCGCGTGGTTCAACCTGCTGGGGCTGGTCACGGTACTCGGGGCGATCAACGTCGGCACCTATTACTTCTTTTTCGGGGCCTTCGGACCGGCACTGGGCATGGAGGACACGACCACGGTCAGGGTGATTTTCCTGGCGATCCTCACCGGCCTGCAGGCCTTGTGCAACCACTTGGGCATCGGGCTCACCGCCAAGCTCACCGACTTCTCCGGCTACCTGATCTTCGCCACGGCGCTGGCGTTGACCATCGTCTGCCTGATCTCGGCGCCCAGCTACGAGTTCGCCCGGTTGTGGACCTTCAACAACTATTCCGGCGAGTTGGGCGGCAGTGTCTGGCCGCAGGTCTCGAACGGCTGGATATTCATGCTCGGCCTGCTGTTGCCGATCTACACCATCACCGGCTATGACGCCTCTGCGCATACCTCCGAGGAAACCCGCAATGCGGCCATGTCGGTGCCCCGTGGCATGGTCATGTCGGTGGTCTGGTCGTTGCTGTTCGGCTGGCTGATGCTCAGCGCGTTCGTGCTGATGCTGCCGAGCATGGACGACGCGGCCAAACAAGGCTGGAACGTGTTTTTCTGGGCCATGAATACGCAAGTGAACCCGTTGCTTCGGGACGTGCTGTACGTGGCGATTTTCATCTCGCAGGTGCTCTGCGGACTGGCCACCGTGACCTCGGTTTCGCGCATGATCTTCGCGTTCTCCCGGGATGGCGGCCTGCCTTGCTCGAAAGCGCTGGCCTCGGTGTCGCCGACCTTTCGCAGCCCGGTGGCGGCGATCTGGACCGGTGCCACCCTCGCCGTGCTGTTCGACTGGGGCTCGTCGGTGATCTCGGTCGGGGCAACGCCGGTCTATACGATCGTCGTCTCCTGTACGGTGATCTTCCTGTTCTTCTCCTTCGCCATCCCCATCGTGCTCGGCCTGTTTACCTTCGGGACTTCGAAATGGCCGACCATGGGGCCGTGGAACATGGGGCGTTTCTGGTACTCGGTGTTCGCCATCCTCTCGGTCCTGTCGATGATCATCATCTTCGTCATCGGCATCCAGCCACCCAACGATTGGGCGCTGTACATCACCATCGGCTTCCTGATCCTGACCGCCATCGTCTGGTTCGGTTTTGAAGCACGACGGTTCCAGGGGCCGCCGGTGGGCGACATGATCGTCAAGCGCCAGGCTGAAATTGCCGCGGCGGAAGCGGCGTTGAACAAATAATCTAAAGGGAATCACTGTAGGAGCGAGCTTGCTCGCGATGGTCGTTAACGATACCGCGTGTTTACTGGCTAAACGTGGTGCTCTTGAGTCCATCGCGAGCAAGCTCGCTCCTACAGGGTTCGGGCGTCATCAACCGGGCTTTTTTGCAGACCGATGATTTATCCTGTGCCTCCCCGATTCCGCCCCGGAGACACCCGTGCCCGCCCTCACCGCCCGCGAGGTTTACCAACAGTTGCGCGACGCCGCCCAGGGCATTCGCACGTTCAAGCGCCTCGATGAACACTGTGCGTCGAATCCTTTACAGGTCGACATCGACGGCTGGCGCCTGACGCTCGACGTCGACGCCGGCCACCTGCGCCACTGCCTGCACGGCCAGAGCCCCGATGGCCGCAAGTATGCGTTCGACAGCGGGCAGCGCTTCGGCACCGATCCGGTGAGTTTGCTCAGCACCTGGGAACTGGCGCAGATCGAACGGCTGCTGGCCTGAATCCTGCGCAACCTGTCGTTCCCTGGCCGCACTTGTGGTACACAAGCCGCAGTGATTTTTGCGTCCAAGGAGGTTCTGCCCATGCCCCGTTCCCCACGCCTGCCGCACTGGCTGGCCTGCGCCCTGCTCGCTTTGTCCGCTGGCGGTGTCCAGGCCAGCACGACGCCCCCGGCGCCCGATGCCTTGCAACCCTTGCTGGCAACGATGAATGAGCGGTTGAACATCAGTGAACTGGTGGCGCTCACCAAGTGGGACAGCGGCAAACCGGTCCAGGACAACGCCCGGGAAGCGCAGGTCATCGCCAACGCCAGGAAGCAGGCGGCCGAGCGCAAGCTCGACCCCGACGACGTCGCCGACCTGATCGCCGCCCAGATCGAGGCCAGCAAACTGGTGCAATACGGCCGGCTCGCGCAATGGCAAGCCGCGCACAAGGCACCGGACACACCACGGCCGGACCTCAACAACGAAATCCGGCCGAAGCTCGACAAACTGCAAAACCTGCTGCTCAAGCAGTACGCCGATTTCCTGCCCTACCGCAAAGACCCGAACTGCCCGCAATGGCTGGCCTCGGAACGCTCCGCGCTGATCAAGGATGACCTGCATGATCAGGCGTTGATTCGGGCAACCGGGGAGTTGTGTGTTGTGGGTCGATGGCAGTGATGTGATCGAGACGAAGAGCCCGGCCTGATCAGCCGGGCTTTTTCATGCTCCGGCCGACGATGTAAAACACCCTTTACACCCGTGAATTCTCCGGCGAATATGTAAAGGGACTTTTACATCAGGAGGATGCAATGAAACGCTTCTACATCGAAATGGGCGTCGCGATTACGCTGTACACCCTGTTGTTGCTGGTGTCGGTGATTTTGCTTAAAGACCAGCAAGAAATGGCCATGGCGCTGAAGGTCATCGTCACACTGTTGCCTGTAATTCCTGCGGGGCTGATGTGTTGGGCAGTGGTGCGCAATATGCGCACGCTGGACGAAATGCACCTGCGTATTCAGTACGAAGCGCTCGGTTTTGCCTTTGCCGCTTCGGCATTGCTGACCTTCACCTATGGTTTTCTGGAGAATGTCGGCTTTCCGCACGTGTCCTGGGTCTGTGTGTGGCCAGTGATGGGCCTGATGTGGATGATCGGGCTCAGACTTGCCAAGCGGCGGTATCAATGAAAAACCGGCTCAAGGAACTGCGCGCCGAACGCAAGTGGTCTCAGGTCGATCTGGCGGCGTTGTTGAATGTTTCGCGGCAGACCATCAATGCCATCGAAAATGGCCGCTATGATCCCAGCCTGCCCTTGGCGTTTCAGATTGCCCGGGCATTTGCGCTGCCAATCGAGAGCATTTTCGACGATGAGTTCGCTGGGTAATCTCCCTCTTCAATCAGGCGCCTGTCCATGAGCCGCACCGAAACCCTCGCCAAAATCCTGCTCGGCCCGTTGTTGCTGGTGCAGGGCCTGTACACACGGCGGGTGACGCCCCGGTTGCCGGAGGCCGAAGGTGAACGCCTGGGCGAGGCTGGCAGTGGCGACGTTCTGCGCCTGTTGATTGTGGGCGACAGCGCTGCTGCCGGCGTGGGTGCGGCGACTCAAGGTGAAGCCCTCAGCGGTCGGCTGGTCGAGCGCCTGGCCGATGATTATCAGGTGTCATGGAAACTCTGGGCGCGCTCCGGCCTGGATTCGCAAGGGTTGCTGGAGCTGTTGGAACAGCACGCCCCGGAGCCGTTCGATGTGGCGCTGTTGTCGATTGGTGTCAACGACGTCACCAGCTCACTCACCCTGGATCAGTGGCTCGCTCGGCAACAGCGATTGATCGCGCTGTTATGCGACAGATTCGCGGTGAGGCAGATTGTGCTGTCGCCGCTTCCGCCCATGCACCTGTTCCCCGCCCTGCCGCAGCCGCTGCGCTGGTTCCTGGGGTTCAGGGCGCGTCGTTTCAATGCACATCTTGCGGACCTGGCCGCACGCGTGGATCAATGTACGATGCTGAGCACCCCGCTGGCACCCGAACCGGGCTTGATGGCCAGCGATGGTTTTCATCCGGGGCCGATGCTCTACCGTCAATGGGCCGACGATGCCGCCAGGGTGATCGACCAACATTTTCGCACCACAACAATAAAAAACAGGAGTTGAAGATGTCTGAGCTGAACCTGAACCCCAACGTCGCAGCGTCCCTGAAGCAGTGGCACGCGATGATCGGCAAGCGCGACTTGAGCGCCTTGCCCGAAATGCTCGACCCGCAGGCGGTGTTCCGTTCGCCGATGGCACACACGCCGTATCCGGGGGCGCCGGTGGTTTCGATGATCCTCAACACGGTCGTGAACGTGTTCGAGGATTTTGCCTATCACCGTGAGTTGGCCACGCCGGATGGCTTGAACGTGATTCTCGAATTCAGCGCCAAAGTCGGCGAGAAAGAGCTCAAGGGCATCGACATGATCCGCTTCAACGAACAAGGCAAGATCGTCGAGTTTGAAGTGATGGTGCGGCCGCTGAGTGGCTTGCAGGCGTTGGGTGAGGAAATGGGACGGCGGTTGGGGGCTTATCTGAAGGCCAGCAAGGCCTGACGTCCTGATCCCCACCTGTAGGAGCGAGCCTGCTCGCGATGAACTCAAGAGCGCCGCGTTTAGCCAGCAAGCACGCGTTTTCGTTAACGACCATCGCGAGCAAGCTCGCTCCTACAGGTACAGGTTTTGTGTAAAACCGGAAGCCATCACACCATCGGCTGGTGGCTGGTTACGCAGTGAATGCCGCCTCCACCCGCAGAGATCGCGTCAATGTCGATCTGCACCACCTCGCGGTCCGGGTAGAGTTCGGACAAGAGGTCGAAGGCTTTGGCGTCCGCTTCCTTGTCGCCGAATTGCGGTGCGATGATCGCGCCATTGATCACGAAGTAGTTGATGTAGCCGGCAGCGAAATCCGGGTTGTCCTTGCTGAACTTGCTGTTGCGCGGGTTGAGCGGCGGCGACACGGTATGCACCTGCAACTTGCGGCCATCGGCATCCGTGGCACTTTCCAGGATTTCCAGATGGGCGCGAGTGACCTTGTAGTCGTAGGACTCGGGGTCGTTGTCGAGGTTGGCGATCACCACGCCGGGCTTGACGAAGCGCGCATAGAAGTCGACATGGGCGTCGGTGATGTCCTTGCCCTTGATGCCCGGCAGCCAGATGATTTTGCGCAGACCCAGCCGCTCCTTCAGTTCCGCCTCGACCTCGGCCTTGCTCCAGTCCGGATTGCGATTGCGGTTGATCCAGCTGCTTTCGGTCATGATCCCGGTGCCGTGGCCATCCACTTCGATGCCACCGCCCTCACCCACCAGTTCGCTGCGCAGGTAATCCGCCTTGGCGTCTCCGGCGACCAGGGCGGCCAGTTGCGCATCGTCCTCATGCTGCTGTTTGTTGCCCCAGCCATTGAAGTTGAAGTCCACGGCGCCGAGCTTGCCGTTGTCATCGATGACAAAATTGGCGCCGATGTCGCGCATCCAGATGTCATCCAGATCGGCGATCACGAAGGTCGTGTTGTGGCTGCCGCATTTGGCTTCGGCCAGGCGCCGTTCGCTCTGGCGACAGAACACGGTGACCGGCTCGTATTCCGCGATCGCGCGGGCAATCCGGCCAAGGGCGTCTTGCACGTGGGGCGTGAAATCCTCCCAGATCGCGGCCTGTGCCCCGAAGGCGATGAAGGCCCGCTGATGTTTGTCCCCTTCATCGGGCATGTACCACTTGCCGTTACCGGCCGCTCGCACCGGCAGGGAGGTAAAGCCCAATCCCATGGACGCCAGTGCGCCCAGTCCGGCGGCGACCGATACCTGCTTGATGAATGTTCGACGTGTCGGCATGTATTTTCCTGAAATCTCGGGTGTGGCCGGCCCTCGGGCCGGCCAGTGATCATTTAACGGTAGCGGTTTTGAACTTGGTCCAGGTGCGCATGCGTGCCCGCATGTCGGACTGGGGGATGTCCTTGCCGGGAATCAGCCGCGCGTAAGTGGCTTCATCAAGGTAGATGTCCGGGTTGTTGCGCATCACGGCATCGACGTCCGGCCGCGCCTTGGCGTTGGAGGTCGGATAGCCGGTGAAGTTGCTGATGGCTGCCATGTTCTGCGGGCGCATCACGAAGTTGATGAACGCGTAGGCGTACTCCGGATGCTGCGCGTCGACGGGAATGGCCATGGTGTCCATCCACACCGTGGTGCCTTCGCGGGGAATGCGGTAGTGGAAGGTGGTTTTCTTGCCGGCGCTGTCAGAGGTGCGCTGCGCCTGAGTCATGTCGCCGCTGTAGCCGAGGGACACACACAGGTTGCCGTTGACCAGGTCGGTCACCGGTTGCGACTGGAACTTGCGAATGTACGGCCGCAGCTTCAGCAGCAGCTCGCTCGCCGCCGCCAGGTCGGCCGGTTTGGCGCTGCGTGGATCGCGGCCGAGGTAGTTGAGCACCACGGCCAGCACTTCGTCCGGCGAGTCGATCATCGAGATGCCACAGTCGGCGAACTTCGCCGCCAGCTCCGGCTTGAACAGCATGTCCAGGCTGTCTACCGGCGCGTCTGGCGCACGCTTGGCAATCTGTTCGGCGTTGTAGGTCAGGCCGATGGTGCCCCAGGTATACGGGACCGTGGCCTTGCTCGAATGCTCATAGTGCGAGCGCAGCTTTTGCAAACCGGGCTCGACGTCATTCAGGGCGGTGATTTTTGACTGATCCAGGGGCTGCAAACTGCCGGCGCGCATCAGGCGTTCAGCCACGGTGTCACCGGGGAAGATCAGGTCGTAGCCACTGCCGCCAGCGAGCATTTTCGCTTCCAGGGTTTCACTGCCGTCCATGACGTCGTAGATCACCTTGATCCCGGTTTCGGCGGTGAACCTGCTGAGGGTGTCCTCGGCAAAATAATCGGCCCAGTTGTACAGCCGCAGGGTTTTCTCCTCGGCGTACAGCGCAGGCACCGCACAGGTCAGCGCCAGCCCCATGGCCAGGCACAGCTTGTTGATCGTGTTCATGTCACACCCCTTGGGTTGCCCAGCGTGAATGGATCTGACGACCGTCCTGGGTCAACAAGGCTCCGTACATTTCCGGACGGCGATCGCGGTAGATGCCCCAGGTCAGGCGGTCTTCAAGCATGGCCGCCAGGTCCAGGCTGTGGACCAGCACACCGGTGCTGTCGCGGTCGGCTTCGGCGAGCAACTTGCCTTTATGGTTGCAGATGAACGACGAGCCATAGAAGCTCATTTGCAGGGTCGGGTCGGTGGTCGCCGCTTCCCGACCGACACGGTTGGCGGCCACCACCGGCAGCAGGTTGGCGGCGGCGTGGCCGCGCATGGTCATCTGCCAGTGATCGCGCGAATCCAGGGTGGCGCAGCCAGGCTCAGAGCCGATGGCCGTGGGGAACAGCAGCACTTCGGCGCCCATCAGGGCCAGGCAGCGGGCGGTTTCGGGGAACCACTGGTCCCAGCAGATGCCCAGGCCGATGCGCCCGAACGCGGTGTCCCAGACCCGGAAACCGCTGTCGCCTGGGCTGAAGTACTCCTTCTCCTGATAGCCGATGGCGTTGGGGATATGGGTCTTGCGGTACACACCCAACAGACGCCCGTCGGCGTCGGCCACGCTCAACGAATTGAAGTACGCATTGCCGGCCTTCTCGTACCAGCTCAGCGGCAGCACCACACCCAATTCCCTGGCCAACTCGGCGAAGCGCTTGAGCACGTGGCTGTCGCGGTACTCCTCGGCCAGCGCCAGGTGTTTGTGGTGTTGCTCGATGCAGAAATACGGCGTGGCGAACAGCTCCTGCAGCAGGATGACCTGCGCGCCCTTGGCCGCGGCCTCGCGGACCAGTTGCTCGGCCTGGTCGAGGTTGTGTCTGAGGTCCCAGGTGCAGGGCATCTGGGTAGTGGCGATAGTCAGCAGTGTCATGGCATCAACCCCGCACCGGCCAGGCCGGCTGTTGCTGGGTGATGCAATGCACACCGCCGCCGCCATGGGCCAGATGGTTGATCCGCACCGGCACCACTTCACGACCGGGGAACGCCTGCGCCAGCACTTCGGCAGCAACCTTGTCGGCATCGATGCCATAGGCCGGCATGATGATCGCACCGTTGGCGATGTAGAAATTGGTGTAGGAAGCGCAGAACACTTCGGCCTCGGTGTCCACCGCATCGGTGGCTTCATGGAGTTCGATCAGCTCGAACTTGCGCCCCTGGGCGTCGGTGGCCAACTCCAGGGCGCGGCGGTTCTCACGGGCCACTTCGGCGTACACCGATTGCTTGTCGTGGGTGGCGTCCACCAGCAACACGCCGGGACGGGCAAACGCGCACACGCCATCGACGTGGCCGTCGGTCATGTCGCCGGTCACGTAATCCGGATCGCCCGGCAGCCAGATGGTTTTCTTCACGCCCAGCAGACGGGTGAAGATCTCTTCGATCTCGGCCTTGGTCACGCCCGGATTGCGATTAGGGTTGAGCAACACCGACTCGGTGGTGATCAGCGTGCCCTCGCCGTCCACATGAATCGCACCGCCCTCGTTGCTCAGCGCCGTACCGAAACACTCCAGCCCCAACTGGTTGAGCGCGCGACGGGCCAGGCTTTCGTCCAGATCGTGGGCCGACTTGCCGCCCCAGGCATTGAAGCGCCAGCTCACACCGGCCAGGCCTTGCTGCGGGTGGCAGACGAAGCTCGGGCCGGAGTCACGGCACCAGCTGTCGTTGACCGCCAGTTCGATCAACTCGATGTTCGGTCCGCACAAGGCTTTGGCACTGGCGACCGCTGACGGGTCGACCACCAGTTTCACCGGCTCAAAACGGGCGATGGCGTTGGCCACGCGGGCGAAGTCCTCCTGGACCTGTGGCAGTGTCACCCGCCAGCCTGACTCCCAAAGGGTCTTGTTGTGCGGCCAGACCATCCAGGTGGCGGCGTGGGTGACCCACTCGGCTGGCATCATCCAACCGCTGTTTTGAATTGCGTTCTGCTGCATGACAAGTACCTCTAAGTTAAGTCATTGTGTTCAATGAAAACGGCCTTGGCGGTCTTTGCATGCATGCTACGGCTGGAAAAACGGGCAAACAAACGATGGATTTTGCAGGCAACTGATTAGAGGAACTTATCGATATGCTCAAACACTGGCCGCCCCTGAGCACCCTGCGCGGCTTCGAAGCCGCCGCCCGGCTGGGCAGTTTTCATAAGGCCGCCGAAGAGTTGCACCTCACCCAATCGGCGATCAGCCAGCAGATCCGCAGCCTTGAGGCTTACCTTGAACAACCGCTGTTCTATCGCAGCGGGCGCAGCGTCAGCCTGACCGATGCCGGTCACGATCTGCTGAGCACCACCCAGGCGTTGTTGCAGCAACTGGCGGTGGGCATTCGCCGGCTGGGGCAATACCAGAAGCCCAATCAACTGGTGCTCAACACCACCCCGGCGTTTGCCCGGCACTGGTTGTTGCCGCGCCTGGGGGATTTTCGTCGGCAGCATCCGCAGGTCGACCTTTGGGTTTTCAGCACTAATGAAGTGCCGGACATGGCCAGCCAGACCATCGACCTGGCGGTGCGCGACGACATCAGCTCCCAGGCCGAATGCAGTTTCAAGGTGCTGCACGCCGACCGCCTCTACCCGGCGTGTCACCCGAGCCTGCTGGCCGTGCCCGTGGAACAGCGCACCACCCTGCATGGCGAGCGGGAAATGGACTGGAGCCACTGGGCGGTGGAATCGGGGATCGATGTGGGGCAGATGGATCAGGGGCTGAATTTTTCCGATCCGGGTTTACTGCTGGACGCAGCCTGCACCGGGCTCGGCATTGCGCTGGTGAGCCAGTTGCTGAGTCGGCAGGCGCGGGCCACCGGGCTGTTGCAGCCGATGGTGGAGCAAACCATCCGCGGCCCGAACTGGGCACTGCTGACGCACCGTGACAGCGAGAACATCCCGATGGCGCGGGCCTTCACCGAGTGGCTGGTGGACAACCTGGCGGCCGACCAGCAGGCCACCGCGTGATTATTGCGCCGGGAAGGTTTGCAGGTAGGCGAGCAGGTCTTCGATTTTTTCCGGGTCACTGAGGCCCCAGAAAATCATGCGAGTGCCGGGGACGACTTTCTTCGGTGCTTCGAGGTAGGCGATCAGGGTTTCGCGGTCCCAGACCAGGTTGGCTGATTTCATCGCATCGGAATACACGTAGTCCGTGGTCACGGCGGAATGGCGACCGATCACGCCATTGAGCTGCGGGCCAAAGAAGGCGCGAGCCCCTTCGCCGATCTGATGGCAGCCGCTGCAGAGGCGCTTGAACACTTTCTCCCCGGCTTGTGCATCGCCTGCGGCAAGGGCGGGTATGCTGAACAGACCAGCGGTGAGCGCCGAGGCGAGGGTCAGTGCTGTGAGTTTCTTCATGTTCCATTTCCAGTCTGCGATTGCTCGCTATTGGAACATGACCGGCAATGATGTGCATTCCCTGTGGGAGCGGGCTTGCTCGCGAAGGCGGTCAACCCGCCACCTGCGATGTTGGAGGTGATGGCCTCTTCGCGAGCAAGCCCGCTCCCACAGAAGGGGATCTGTGTGCTGGCTTACTTTTTGGATCGGGATGTATTGAGCTCGATTGCCGCCTGAATCAACGCCTCCAGGGCCTTTTCATCGATTTGCTCACCCTCGCGGATATCGATCGCACGCCGCGTATTGCCTTCAAGGCTGGCGTTGAACAGCTTCGACGGATCGTCCAGCGAAGCGCCCTTGGCGAAGGTCATCTTCACCACTTGTTTGTACGTCTCGCCGGTGCAAATGATGCCGGCACGGGACCACACCGGCACGCCCCGCCACTTCCACTCTTCAATCACTTGCGGGTCGGCCTGGCGGATGATCCTGCGGATGCGGGCCAGGGTTTCGCCGCGCCAGTCGGCCAGTTCGCGGATTCGCTCGTCGATCAGCGCCGAGGCTTCATTTGAGTCAACCTTTTCCGTTTGCATACCCGCCTCCACCTTCTTCATGAGGGTTGTGACCGATGAGGGTAGACGGTGTTCGAAGCTTTTCAGGAATCGCTGACTGACGGCGCCTGGGCCACGTGTCGGGTTTTCACCATGACGAACATTTTGATGCGGTCGCCGATTTCCTGAAGGGTATGGCGGAACGGGTCGTGCCTTTCGCTGGTGGTCGGGTCTTCGAAACTCCAGACGATCACCTCACCGCTAAACGGCATGCGCGAGGCCTCTTCGGAGGACTTGTCGCACAGGGTGATGACGTAGTCGAACACCTGGCCTTCGAAATCCTCGAGGGACTTGCTGCGCAAGCCGCTGGCATCGACATTGATGTGTTCAAGGGATTCGAAGGTGCGCGGGTCGATCTCGGTGGCCTCAAGCCCGGCGCTGTAAGCCTGGAAGTCGGCAGGGTCGGTGTGGCGAAGCAAGGCTTCGGCCATGGGTGAGCGGACATCGTTTCTGGCACAGACGAACAGCACTCGACGGGGGTCGGTCATGGGTTTACCTCGGCTGGCAGGTTTCAGTGTTTGCTCATCAATCCGTGCAGCACGCCGAACCGCAAACCCGGTTCAGACGCAATCATATGCGTGATCCCGAACACCTTGAACGCCGCCAGCATCACCACCAGACCACCGGGCAGAATGCTCAGGCGGTGGGTGGGCAAACCCGCCAACTTCAGGTGTTTCACATGTTTGACTTCCAGCAGGCGCAACGACAGGCGCAACAGGCCGCCGTAGGTGATGCCGCTTTGACCGTCGTCATTGAGGCCATTGGCCTTGAGCACCTTGGCCAGCATCCGCGCCGTGCCTGAGGAACCGATCGCCTGCTGCCAGCCCATGGCCCGGTAACGCCGGGCAATGCGTTCGAATTGCACCGTGGCTGCGCGTTCGGCCTCCAGCAGCGCTTCGGCCACGATCCGCCCGCCGTGGAAGTAATGCGCACCGAAGGTTCCGCTGCCGATGGCAATGCTCTCGGTGACCAGCAACCGGTCGCCACAGCCGATGATCATTTCCGTGGAGCCGCCGCCGATATCCACCACCAGCCGCGTGCTTTGCGCCGGCAAGGTGTGGGCCACGCCGGCGTAGACCAGTTGCGCCTCTTCGTGACCGGAAATGACGTCGATGCGAAAGCCCAGGTGGCGCTCGGCGCTGGCCAGGAACAGCGGCGCGTTGTCCGCTTCGCGCACGGCACTGGTGGCCAC
>NZ_JBGLYV010000119.1:0-16155 GCF_047304225.1 Pseudomonas sp. Pseusp3
GTGTCAGCCGGCATTGACCTTGCCTGACACACCGCCTTCGCGAGCAAGCCCGCTCCCACAGGTTTTCGAGGCGGCTGCGCAAGTCGTATGAGGGCCCCACTCAATGCCGGCGCTTGAGGGTATCCGACGGCAATTCGCCGAACTGCTTGCGGTAGCTGTCGGAGAATCGCCCCAGGTGCAGGAAGCCGTAGTCCATTGCGATTTCAGTGACGTTGCGCACGTTGCAGGTCGGGTCGCTGAGGCAGGCGTTGACGCGTTCCAGGCGTTTCTGGCGGATGTAGTTTTTCGGTGTGGTGCTCGCGTTGCGTTCGAACAGGCCATACAACGAGCGCAGGCTCATGCTGGCCTGGCGCGCCAGCTCTTCGCTGTCGATGTCCTGCTTGAGATTCCTGGCAATGTAATCGGCAATCGCTTCGAACGTGGCGGCCTGCGAGCCGATTTCGAGGCGGCTGACGTTGGTTTTCATCAGGCTCAGCATCTTGCTGACGATGATCTGCGCGTAATGTTCCTGCACCCGGGGAATCTGCTCGGTGGCCTCGGCCTCCTGGCAAATCATCGCCAGCAGGCCGACAAAACCTTCCAGTTCATTGAGCTGATAACGGTTCTCCAGGAACCGTACGCCCTGCCCCGGATATCGCCAGCGCTGCTCGTTGCAGACAGATTCGAGCAATGAAGTGGGGACTTTGAGGATGAATTTTTCGCAGTCGTCCGAGTACGTCAGGTCGACCGGATCGTCGGGGTTGATCAGCAGCAACTCGCCGGGGGCGAAGTAATGCTCCTGCCCGTGACCGCGCCACAGGCAATTGCCCTGCAACAACACTTGCAAGTGATAGATGCTTTCCAGCGCGCCCGAGGTGACGCGAACGCTGCCGCCGTAGCTGATGCGGCACAGGTCGAGGCTGGCGAACTTTCGATGATTGAGGCTGGCCAGCGGGCGCCCGGCCCGGGGCATCAGGATGCAATGATTACCGACATGCTGATTGACGTAGCCCGACACCGCGTAGGGGTCGGCGTGGTCGAATACGGCGCTGCGCTGACTCAACAGTTGCGCTTGCATCATCGGGTCACTCTCGTTTTTGTTATCGGTTGCGTCGATCCATTCTAGAACCGAACCCTCTGTAGGAGCGAGCTTGCTCGCGATGGACTTGAGAACGCCGCGGGGAATCAGGCACCCAGCGTCATCGTTAACGTCCATCGCGAGCAGGCTCGCTCCTACAGGGGATCGGGACAATCAGTCCTCGAGTGCGCGGACCCGTTCGTGGCGCTGTTGTTCCTCGGGCTGGGCGGACGACTGCAGGGTGAAGTCGAAGTCGATTTCGGCAAAGCGACCGCTCACGCCATGGGCCGCCGCGCGCTGCTGATCGTCGCTGAAGGTGATTTTGGCGATCAACTCGTCACGGGTGGCGTAGGCGAAATCGTCGTGCAGGTACTGATCACCGTCGAGGTTGATCTGGGTCGTCAGGTGGCGGTGATCCGGCGCGGAAATGAAGAAGTGCACATGCGCCGGGCGCTGGCCATGACGGCCCAGTTGATCGAGCAGTTGCTGGGTCGGACCGTCCGGCGGGCAGCCGTAGCCCGACGGCACGATGCTGCGCAAACGGTAGCGGCCTTCGGAGTCGGTCACGATACGGCGACGCAGGTTGAATTCCGATTGCGTGGTATCGAAGTACGAGTAGGTGCCACCGGTATTGGCGTGCCAGACGTCGACGACGGCGCCGGCCAGGGGCTCGCCAGCGGTGTTGAACACGCGGCCTTGCATGAACAGGGTCACACCCGGATCGACGCCATCGTCGAGGCGCGCTTCGCCGACCGACAGCGGCGCGCCCGCCACGTACAGCGGGCCTTCGATGGTTCGCGGTGTGCCGCCGGACTTGCCGGCCTGTTCGTCTTCGGCGTCCATCAGCAGGTCGAGGTAATGCTCCAGACCGAGACCGGCCACCACCAGCCCGGCCTCCTGGCGCGCACCCAGCACGTTGAGGTAGTTGACGGCTTTCCAGAATTCTTCCGGGGTCACGGCCAGGTCTTCGATGATGTTCACCGAGTCACGCAGGATGCGGTAGACCAGCGCCTTGGTCCGTGGGTTGCCGGCGTCATTGAGCAGGCCGCTGGCCTCTTCGAGAAATTTCTGGACTTCGGCAGTGTGGGAAATCTTGACGTTCATTTTGCAGGGTTCCTCATCTTGTAATTATTAGCGTAGCGAACTGAACAGGCTGGGCTCAGCGGTCATCGTCACGGATGGAAGAAGGATGCCGGCACATCGCGTCGACTTCGATGGCCATGTACGGGAACAGTGGCAATTGCATCAGCAGGTCATGCAGTTCCTGAACGCTGTCGACATCGAACACGCTGTAATTGGCGTAGTGCCCGGCGATGCGCCACAGGTGGCGCCACTTGCCCTGCTCTTGCAGGCGCTGGGCCAGGGCCTTTTCGTCAGCCTTGAGCCTGGCGGCCGCTTCAGGATTCATGTCGACCGGCAGGTTCACGGTCATTTTTACGTGGAACAGCATAATGCTCTCCTCAGGCTTGATGAATGGTCTTGTCGCGGCGGAAGAACGCCAGGCGCTCTTCATCCAGGCTCAGGCCCAGGCCCGGCGTTTTCGGCACGTGCAGTTCAAAATCGCGATACACCAGCGGTTCGCTGAGAATGTCTTCGGTCAGCAGCAACGGGCCGAACAGCTCGGTGTCCCACGCCAGTTTGTTCAGGGTGACGAAGGCATGGGCCGAAGCCATGGTGCCCAGGCCGCCTTCAAGCATGGTGCCGCCGTACAGAGCGATGCCGGCCGCTTCAGCGATGGAGGCGGTACGCAACACGGCGCGTGGGCCACCGTTCTTGGCGATTTTCAGGGCGAACACCGAAGCCGCGCCTTCGCGGGCCAGGTTGAACGCATCTTCCACGCTTTCGATGGATTCATCGGCCATGATCGGCGCCGGGCTCATGGCGTTCAGGCGGGCCATGCCAGCGCGGTTGTTGCGCGAGATCGGCTGTTCGATCAGGTCGATTCCGTTGCTGCCGAGGACTCGGCAGGCACGTATCGCGACGGCTTCGTCCCACGCCTGGTTGACGTCGACCCGCACGCTGGCGCGATCACCCAGGGCTTTCTTGATGGCAATCACATGGGCCAGGTCGCGGTTGACCTCACCGGCACCGATCTTCAGTTTGAAGATGCGATGGCGGCGCAGGTCGAGCATTTTTTCCGCTTCGGCGATGTCTTTTTCGGTGTCACCGCTGGCCAGGGTCCAGGCCACGGGCAGCGAGTCGCGAACACGGCCGCCGAGCAATTCGCTGACCGGCAGGCCGAGGCGTTTGCCCTGGGCGTCGAGCAGCGCGGTTTCGATACCGGATTTGGCAAAGGTGTTGCCACGGATGCTGCGCTCCAGGCGCAACATGGCGGCGTTGACGTTGCCACTGTCCTGGCCGATCAACAGCGGTGCGAAGTGCGTATCGATATTGGTCTTGATGCTGTCCGGGCTTTCATTGCCGTAGGCCAGGCCACCGATGGTGGTGGATTCGCCAATGCCTTCGATGCCGTCAACGCAACGCACGCGAATGATCACCAGGGTCTGGTTCTGCATGGTGTGCATCGCCAGCTTGTGCGAGCGGATGGTCGGCAGATCGACGATGATCGTCTCGATCGACTCAATGGCGGTTGCTAGCATTTCGATACCCGTCAGGTTCTTGAAGTTCTGAGTCGGATTCTCATACGGCTTTTTCCGGGCGGCCAATATAGAATTGGTCTGGCTTGATACCTTAAAGGTATTCAATTGAAAATCCGGAGGCCCCATGGAACTGCGTCACCTGCGTTACTTTCAGGTGCTGGCTCAAACCCTCAACTTCACTCGCGCCGCCGAGCGCCTGCACATTGCCCAACCGCCGTTGAGCCGGCAGATCCAGCAACTGGAGGACGAATTGGGGGTGATGCTGCTGGAGCGCGGCCGACCGCTGAAGTTGACTGACGCCGGGCGGTTTTTCCATGAACACTCCACCGCCCTGCTCGAACAATTGAACAAGGTCTGCGACAACACGCGGCGTATCGGCTCGGGTGAGAAAACCTGGCTGGGTATCGGCTTTGCGCCATCGACACTGTATGGCGTGCTGCCGGAACTGATCCGGCGGTTACGCAGTGGCGAGCCGCTGGAGCTGGAGTTGGGTCTGTCGGAAATGACCACCCTGCAACAGGTGCAGGCATTGAAGGCCGGGCGCATCGACATCGGTTTCGGCCGAATCCGTATCGACGACCCGGCCATTATCCAGACCGTGCTCACCGAAGACCGCCTGGTCGCCGCCCTGCCCGCCGGGCACCCGTTGCTCGCAGGCCCCATCAGCCTGCGGGAACTGGCAAGGGAACCCTTTGTGCTGTACCCCGGCAATCCACGGCCGAGTTACGCCGACCATGTGATTGCCCTGTTTGAGTCCTATGGCGTGAGCATCCACGTCGCGCAATGGACCAACGAGTTGCAAACGGCGATCGGTCTGGTGGGGGCAGGAATCGGGGTCACGCTGGTGCCGGCCTCGGTGCAGTTGCTGCACCGCGACGACATCGGCTTCACCCCGCTGCTGGAAGACAACGCCACCTCGCCGATCATTCTCAGCCGACGGGTGGGCGATGTGTCGCCGGGGTTGAACCATTGTTTGCGGATGATTGATGAACTGCTGCCACCAGGGATTTAAGGCAATAAATACCTGTGGCGAGGGAGCTTGCTCCCGCTGGGCCGGGCTGGTGCTCCTGCGCGCAGCGGCCCTATCTGCACGTTTTCTAATGGGTGTTCCCGCCCCAGATCCAGTTCCAGAACCCCGGCAACTCGACAGGCTGTGAATCGTCGCGCACGGTTCGCGCCATGGCGGCCCGCAGCAACGCGGCCTGATCCTCGTAGAATGGCTTGTCCGCGGTTTTCACCCCGGTCTCCCGGGCGCTGTCGAGCAGTATCTGCAGGTACTCACGGGTATGCCGGGCGGTGTACCGGTTGAGGTCGTGAAAGGTCACCACCACCGGAATCACGCCATCGACCACTGGCAATTCGCCACGGGCAATGCGTTCGCGTACTTCGGACATCGAGCGCAGCATGTGCGACCGGCGGCGGGGGCTGGCGTTGAAGCCCCAGATCTTGCCGTCATTGGCGCTCAAGTCCGTCAGCAGTACATGCAGGCCATGCTGCTGATAGGCGGCGAAAGTGCGTTTGTCGTAGTTCCAGAATGGCGGGCGCAGCAGGATCGGGGGGGCGCCGGTGATCGCCGCGATGTCGGCGCTGCCATCGGTCAGGGCCTGTTCCAGCTCTTGCGGCTCCAGCGAGCGATGGTTGGTGTGCCAGGGCGTCGCCGTGTGGAACCCCAGAATGTGACCTTCGGCGTTTTCGCGCCGCATGATGTCCCGGCCCAACTCGCTGCCGCCGGCTCGCGGTGCGCGTGTTTGCACGAAGAACACGGCTTTGATGCCCGGTTGCAGCGGGTTTTGCGCCAGGCTCTCAAGCACTGTGACAGTCGGATTCCACCAGCTCGATGCGCTGGGGCCGTCATCGAAGGTCAGCAGAAACCGGACGGGGGGTTGCTCACGCAAACGCTGTTCGGTCTGTGGAGTCATTTCAATCGGTGCTGCGATACAGCCCAGCAGACTCACTGCCAAAGCGCACACCGTTAAACATTTGAACAACTGTTTCATCTTCTGCCTTGGGCCAGACCATCACGGTCGATACGTCAACTGGCAAGAATCCTTCGCCCGTTCATCCGTCGTCAGCCCGCATCGAGACGGCGAGCCGAGGTTGGATAAGGTACACAGAGTTTGGTTCCAGTGCTTGCCAGGCCCATTTCGTCGCCACCGACTAAACTGAAAAAAACGCTCAACCAGAGTGTCAGGCCATGTGCGGACGACTGTCGCAATACCGTGGAATCCACGACTTCGTGGCGGTGCTGAGCATCCCCGATGCGCTGGTCAACCGCGTCGGCAACGAACCCCTGGCGCACTATAACGCTGCGCCCACCACGCAACTCGCCCTGTTGCACCTTGAGAATGAGCGGCTGCACGCCGACGCCGTGTGCTGGGGTTGGCGAC
Source organism: Pseudomonas sp. Pseusp3 (assembly GCF_047304225.1). Classification (NCBI taxonomy): domain Bacteria; kingdom Pseudomonadati; phylum Pseudomonadota; class Gammaproteobacteria; order Pseudomonadales; family Pseudomonadaceae; genus Pseudomonas; species Pseudomonas sp. Pseusp3. The sequence goes on from NZ_JBGLYV010000119.1 coordinate 6,045, forward strand.
CGCACTGGGCGACGGATCGCGTGGCGCCGATCAATGCCCGGGTCGAGAAAGTCGCCCACGGCCCGTACTTCCGGGCGATCTGGCCCCATCGCGCGATCTGCCCGATCGATAACTGGTTCGAATGGGTCGACGACGGTGACGGTAACAAACAACCGTGGCTGATTCGGCGACGCAACCGGGCACCGGCTTTTTGCGCGGCCATCGGCCAGTACCCGATCGGCGGAGCCCCTCACCGGGAGCACGACGGTTTCGTCATCCTCACGGCCGACAGCGCGGGCGGGATGCTTGACGTGCATGACCGACGCCCGGTGGTGTTCTCGCCCGAGCTGGCGCGGGAATGGCTGGACCCGGCCACGCCCAAGGAACGAGCCGAGGAAATGGCGCTGTCCCAGGGCGAGGCCAGTAACGTATTTGAGTGGTACAAGGTCGACAAGGCGGTTGGCAATGTCAGGAACCAGGGCGCCGCGCTGATTAAAGAAGTTCCATGAACTTATCAATAACGACAGCTGCGCATGCAAACTGAAATTCAACAACATCACATGACAAAGCCCCGCTCACTAGCGGAATTGCTGTAGGAGCGAGCTTGCTCGCGATGGACGTTAACGATTACGCGTGTTTACTGGCTAAACGCGGTGCTCTTGAGTCCATCGCGAGCAAGCTCGCTCCTACAGCAGCATTACGCACAATGGCGGGGCTTTGTTGTATTCGCGTGCAGCTCAAAATTTGCGGTCAGGCTCTGACAGTTCCTTGCCGTCGTCAGGATGCTTCCAGTCCGGTACCGAGCGCTTCTGTTGCTCAATCTCTTCTTCCGTGGGTTCGTCCTCTTCTTCTTCCAGATCCGGACGCTTGGGGTCATTGGCCATGTTCACCTCTCTTCCTGAAGGGATCGGTCATCCACTTTAAGCGTAGAACAGTTTCCGTCGACCGGCTCACAGCCACCAGCGCAGCAAAAAGAAGAAGCCCATGCTCAACAGCATGCTGAGCAAGGTGTTGCGGGTGTAGAGCACCAGGCCGACGGCGACCAGTGAACTGATCAGATAAGGGTTGTCCCATTGCAGGTTCAACTGTTTTTCCGGCATGAACACAATCGGCCCGCAGATGGCGGTCAACATGCCCGGTACGGCAAACCCGAGGAATTGCCGGGCATTGCTGCTCAGGCGCACCGGCAGTCGCGGCTCCAGAAAAACATAGCGATTGAGGAACACCAACACGCCCATGCCGACAATCACTGCCCAGACCATCATGTGCGTCCACCATGGAATTTATTGCAGACAAACCCGGCGGTCATGCCCGCCAGCCCCGACAACACCAGCGCCGAGCCCCATTGCCAGTAGCTGAACAGCACCGAGCAGAACAGCGACACTGCCACGCACACCACGGTCGGCACGTTACGGACCACCGGGGTGATCAGGGCAATGAAGGTGGCCGCGATGGAGAAATCCAGGCCCAGGTGTTCGAGGCCCGGGATGCTGCTGCCAAGCACAATGCCCGCCAAGGTGAACAGGTTCCAGGCGATGTAGAACGTCAACCCCACGCCCAAGGCGTACCAACGGTTGAATTGCTGCTTGTCGTGCTGGCTGGTCAGGGCGAACAACTCATCGGTGAGCAAAAAACCCAGGCCTGCACGCCAGTGCCCCGGCAACGGAGAAATCACCGAACGCATGCTCATTCCGTAAAGCAGATGCTGGGAGGTCAGCAGCAACGTGGTGAGCAGAATCGAAAAGATCCCGGCTCCGCCCTTGAGCATGCCGATGGCCACCAGTTGCGCGGCTCCGGCAAACACAATGCTCGACAGCCCCTGGCCTTGCAGGGGCGTGAGGTTGGCCTCGATGGCCATGGAGCCGGCCAGCAAGCCCCAGGGCGCGGTGGCCAGGGACAGCGGCATGATCGCCGCAGCGCCACGCAGAAAGGCACTGCGCGGCATCATTGAGTTGGACATGACGTTCTACAGACAGGGAAAGACCCCAGACTTTGCCAGCTATGGCGGCCAATGGCTTGAACAATCTTGCTCACTGACAGGACTGCGTGCCATTCATCGGCTGCCCGCTTGATTCGCCAAAGTGACAACAACATGATGGCGCTGCATTTTCATCGAGGCAGTCCCTTCATGAGTTCAGTCGAAACCGACAGCGACGTTTATAAAACCCTGCTTGAGTCAACCCGGGCGATTCCCTGGCGCATCGACTGGAAAACCATGACTTTCAGCTATATCGGGCCGCAGATCGAGGAGCTGCTGGGCTGGAAGCAGGACAGCTGGACCACGGTCAACGACTGGGTCGAACGCATGCACCCTGATGATCGCAACTACGTGATGGACTTCTGCGTCTCGCAATCGCGCGCCGGTCTCGATCACGAGGCTGACTATCGGGCGCTGACCGACAGCGGCGAGTACGTGTGGATTCGCGATGTGGTGCACGTGGTGCGCAAGGACGGCGAAGTCGAAGCGCTGGTGGGTTTCATGTTCGATATCAGCGAGCGCAAGAAAACCGAAGAACACCTGAGCCGCCTGCAAAAGCAGCTCGAAGAGTATTCCTTCCAGGACGGCCTGACCGGCATCGCCAACCGGCGCATGTTCGACACTGTGCTGGAACGCGAGTGGAGCAATGCCCAGCGCACGGGCTCGCCGTTGTCGGTGATCGTGCTGGATATCGATTACTTCAAGCAGTACAACGACCATTACGGCCACATCAAGGGCGACGAATGCCTGCGCCGCGTCGCGCAAACCCTGTCCCTGGCGGCGAACCGGCCACGGGACTTCATCGCCCGGATCGGCGGCGAAGAGTTCGTCTGGTTACTCCCGGAAAGCGATGCCGAATCCGCCAGGCTGGTGGCGAACAAATGCCTGCACCTGATTCGCCAGCAGCAGATCCCCCATGAATTCTCGAACGTGTCGAACCTGCTGAGCGTCAGCCTGGGCGTCGGCACCACCGCCGTTTCGATCCATGCCACGGCGCTGGAGTTCGTCGACCAGGTCGATCAATTGCTCTACAAGGCCAAGCACGAGGGTCGGATGCGCGCCGAGTTCGCTGATTTTCGTGATTGACAAACAGCGCGCCGGCTTTTAAAACTGGGCGCCTCAATCAGGGTGTAAGCAAGTATGTCCGCAACCTTCAACTTCAACTTTTCTGTCTTTGGCTTGATTGCCAAGGCGCAAGGTTGCGTTGCGCACGCCCTCAAATCGAAGAAACAGTCGCTCATGTGACCGGGGCGCGCTGTCCCGTCAGATGAGCTGACAGGACATTGAGCGCGACGGACCACCCTCCCCTTGCTTACTCTCCTTCTACGCTCCTGACGGTGACGAAATCGGTCAACCATCAGGAGAAAGTGCATGTCTGCGTTTCAAGGTATCTGGGTTCCACTGGTTACACCGTTCCACAACGGCGCCATCGATTTCGTCGGCTTGCGGCAGCTGGTCGGCCATCTGCTGGAAAAAGGCGTCGACGGCCTCATCGTTTGCGGCACCACCGGCGAACCGGCCGCCATGGACAAACATGAGCAACTGGCGGTGCTCGATGCGGTGCTCGAACTTGTGCCGGCACAGCAGGTGGTCATGGGTCTGGCGGGTAACAACCTGACCGAGTTGTTGCAGTTCCAGAGCGAGATTCTCAAGCGCCCGGTGGCTGGCCTGCTGGTACCGGCGCCGTATTACATCCGCCCTTCCCAGGCTGGCCTGGAAGCGTTTTTCCGCACGGTCGCCGATGCCTCCAGCGTTCCGCTGATCCTCTACGACATCCCCTACCGTACCGGCGTGGCCTTCGAACAGGCGACCCTGCTGAACATCGTCGCCCACGAGCGCATCGTCGCCATCAAGGATTGCGGCGGCAATTTTTCCAACACCCTGGCCTTGCTCGATAGCGGCCAAGTCGACGTGCTGTGCGGTGAGGACAACCAGATCTTCAATGCCCTGTGCCTGGGCGCCAAAGGCGCGATTGCCGCGTCGGCGCATGTTCATCCCGAACTGTTCGTGCAGTTGCACCGGCAGATCCGCGACAACCGGTTGGCGGACGGCCGCGCCACGTTTTTCCGTTTGCTGCCGTTGATCAACAGCCTGTTCCTGGAGCCCAACCCGGCCCCGGTGAAAACCGCGCTGGCCCTGCAAGGCTTGATCGGTGACGAACTGCGTGCGCCGATGCAACGCAGCAGTGAATCGATGACCGAACGTATGAAAGGCGTGCTCAGCGCATTGGGCCGCGACAATCGCTAGAGCGCCCGACACCGGTCCGAGTACCATGGAGCGATTCGTTCAGCCTTCAGGGGCACCGATATGCTGTACCGAATCGCAGCCGATGGGCTGATGCTGTTTCACCTGTTGTTCATTGTGTTTGTGTTGTTCGGCGGGTTGCTGGTGCTCAAATGGCGCCACCTGATCTGGTGGCATCCGCCTGCAGCGCTGTGGGGCATGGCGGTGGAATTCTTCCACTTGCCCTGCCCGCTGACCGACTGGGAAAACCGTCTGCGCCACGGGGCCGGGCAATCCGGCTATGGTGGTGGATTCATCGAGCATTACCTCTGGCCGGTCATCTATCCCGCCGGCCTGACACCCGGCATTCAGTTGGGCCTGGGCGCCGTGGTGCTGGCGATCAACGTGCTGGTCTATCTTCGATTGATCCGGCAATGGGCCGCCTGAAACTTCAACCACCCGCCAAGGACTGAACACATGCTGTCGACCGAAGACCTGGCACTGCTCGAGGCCATCCGCAAAACCGGCAGTCTGTCGCGGGCGGCGGCCCACCTGGGCAAGGCGCCGTCGACCGTGTCCTATGCGGCTCGGCAGCTGGAGGAGCGTTTCGATGCATTGCTGTTCGACCGCCGCCGCTACCGTTTGCAACTGACCCCGGCGGGTGAGTTGCTGGTCAACGAAGCGGCGCGGCTGATGCAGGACGTCTCGCGCCTGACCCAGCGGGTCCGGCAAGTCGCCAACGGCTGGGAGAGTCGCTTGTGGATCGTGACCGACGAACTGCTGGAGTTCGAAACCCTGATCCCGGTGATCGACCAATTCGATGCGCTGCAATCGGGCGTACCGCTGCGCATCACCCAGGAAGTGCTCAAAGGGGTCTGGGAAGCCCTGCGCGAAGGCCGCGCGGACCTGATCATCGGCGCCACCAACGAGCCTCCGGCGATCGCGTCCTTGCGCTGGATGCAACTGGGGGAAATGGAGTGGGTGTTTGCGGTGTCGCCCAAACACCCGCTGGCCAAGGCCAAAGGCCCGATTACCCGGGCCATGGTCGCGCAGCACCGGGCGATTGTGGTGGCCGATTCGTCCAGAGTCACCGAGGGCAGTACCTACGGCGTCACCGGGGGGCAACCGGTGCTGGCCGTGCCGACCATGCGCGCAAAAATCCTCGCTCAGTGCAATGCACTGGGGGTGGGTTGGCTGCCGCGACACCGGGTTGGCTCACTGCTGAAAAACGGCACGCTGGTTGAAAAGCCGATGGCCGACCCGCGCGAACCGAACATCCTGTACGCCGGCTGGCGTGGCGACCATGACGGTCGCGCCCTGGGCTGGTGGCTGGAGCAGCTTGAAAAGCCCAACCTGGCTACCCGGCTGGTGCAGGGAACGGACCGGTTTATCTGACCCCTGACGTTCAGTTGGCAATCACGCTCATATTGCGCCCACTGGCCTTGGCCACGTACAGCGCCTTGTCTGCCGCACCAATCAGGTCTTCGGGGCGAACCTGGGTAGCGGTATTGCTGGCACACACACCAACGCTGACGGTCACGCTGCCTTCCGGGCTGTCGCTGTGGGTAATTTCGGCCTGTAGCACCGCGCGGCGGATTTTCTCCGCCATCAGAAATGCCCCCACGTAGTCGGTTCCGGGCAGCACCACGGCAAACTCTTCGCCACCATAACGGGCGGCCAGGTCAACGGGGTGATTGATGTTGTCCGTGATGATCGCACCGACCTTGCGCAAACACTCATCACCGGCCAGATGGCCGTAGCGGTCATTGAACGGTTTGAAATGATCGACATCAATCATCAGCAGCGCTAATCCGGTCTGGCTGCGCCGGGCACGCCCCATTTCGGCATCGATGAACGCATCGAGCTGACGCCGGTTGGCCAGCCCCGTCAGCGCATCCTTGAGGGCCAGGCCTTCGAGGTTGCGATTGACCTCCAGGAGCTTGTCCTGGGTGTCCAGCAACTCGACCTGTACCAGATTCTGCTGCTTCATCAACTTGATGAGCCGAAACCCCAGTACCCCGAGAACACTCAGCAACAACGTGACGATGCAGACGCTGAGCAGGGTTTCCCGGCGCCAACCGGCCAGCACTTCATCCTTGTTCAACGCGGTAAAAACGATTAACGGGTAACCCTCGACCCGGTGGTACCCCGTCACCCGCTCGACACCGTCGACGATCGAAGTGATCGTGGCCGTGCCCGAGTCGCCCTTGGGCAACAACCGGGTGAACAACGGGCTTTTGGCAAGGCTGGTACCGATATCCGTCTCCTTGAAGGGTCTGCGAATGACAATGCTGGCATTGTCGGCGATCAGGTTGATCACGCCGTTACTGCCCATGTCGATGCTGTCGTAGAGTTGCAGGAAATGGCTGAGGTAAATCGACGCCAGTGCCACGCCGGCAAAGCTGCCATCGGGATGATTGACCCGGCGCGAAACCGTCACGATCCATTCACCGCTCGAACGGCTCTTGATCGACGGTCCGATGTGGGGCCCGCGGCTGGGGTTGTCGCGATGGAAGATGAAATATTCGCGGTCGGAGTTATTGACGCCGGTTTGGCCGACGCCATTGGAATTGGCGATCCACTGCCCTTTTTCGTCGAAAACGAACAGGCCGTGGAGCTGGCTCAACTCACTGCGTTGGGCGTTGAGCAATTGCGGCAGCCGGGACTGATCCATACCGTCGTGCTCCAGACGGTCGACCAGAGTGAACAGCAGCGTGTCGGCCTGCTTGATTGTTGCCTGCGCTTGCGAAGCCAGGGTCTGCGCAAGGTTGGACATCACCACTTCCTTGTCATGCAGACGGTACTGGCGTGAGCTCCAGGCTTCCCAGATCACGATAACCACCATCGACAGGCACACAGCGAGCAGCAGGATCACCGCCGAGCGGACCTTGAGCCGGGGCACCGCTGGCCGGAGCATTTCAATATTATCGTTGATCGACGGATGTCCCATGGTGCTCCCTGATTGTCTGTGACAGGGCGAATCTTCCTGATCGCCTCTTTTGCTCACTATGCCTGGTCCAGGCTCGCGATGATGTTAGCGCGACGCTGGCTTTACCGCCTCCAGCCACGCCGGATCCAGGCGCGTCTGCCCGGTATCGATGCCCAGCGCCTGCATCCGCTCCTTGTGCCGGTCCATTTCGCGGATCAACTGGCTGTGGTCACTGGAGTTGCCGTCCAGTTGATGCATCTGGTCCAGCCCCAGATGGTAGAAACGCAACAGCTTCATGGCAACCGGATCACCCTTCTCCACGGCCGCCGTTACATGATGCATGACATTGGTGATGCTCATCAGGCTGCGCTTGAGCTGCCAAGCGTAGACCGCCGGCGCCATCCATTCCTGGTGCCAGAACACTTTGCGCATCAGCGCCGCCATCGCCAGCACCGCGACAAACACGCCACCGACGTTGAAGCGCAGATTGTCACCCCCTGGCACTCCGAACAGAGCCACCGCCACCGTGGACAGGCCCATCGCCAGCGCCAGAAAGATCAGGGCAATGATGATCGTGCTGCGCCGCGTCTGTTGCCGGTAGGTATCGGCGTTCATCGGCTGGATTTCGAACATTGCGTCGGGTTTCCTGAGCTTCAATGGTAAAAAGGGGTCTGAAGTAAAAAGACTGCGGGCCATTATCGCCTCTGCGAGGGATTTAGCTATGCTGGGGCTCCTTTTCATCTTTTCATCGTCAAGCGGGGGACATGGCGAGACCGTGCAGTTCGTGCCATCTTCTTTCATGAATACACATTATTCGGATGCCATTCGTGGTTGCTGTGTGAATGACATCGTTTTAAGGATCAATGAATGACCCAACGCCAAGTTATCAACGCCTCCGTCAGCCCCAAAGGCAGCCTGGAAACGCTCTCGCAACGGGAAGTCCAGCAGTTGAGCGAAGCCGGTTCCGGCAGCACCTACACCCTCTTCCGCCAGTGCGCCCTGGCCATCCTCAATACCGGCGCCCATGTCGACAACGCCAAGACCATTCTTGAAGCCTATAAAGATTTTGAAATCCGCATTCACCAACAGGACCGCGGCGTACGCCTCGAACTGCTGAACGCCCCGGCCGACGCCTTCGTTGACGGCGAAATGATCGCCAGCACCCGGGAAATGCTGTTCAGCGCCCTGCGTGACATCGTCTACACCGAAAACGAACTCGACAGCCAACGCATCGACCTGAGCAATTCCCAGGGCATCAGCGATTACGTCTTCCACCTGCTGCGCAACGCCCGCACCCTGCGCCCCGGCGTCGAGCCGAAGATCGTGGTGTGCTGGGGCGGGCACTCGATCAACACCGAAGAATACAAATACACCAAGAAAGTCGGCCACGAACTGGGCCTGCGCAGCCTGGACATCTGCACCGGTTGCGGCCCCGGCGTGATGAAAGGCCCAATGAAAGGCGCGACCATCGCCCACGCCAAGCAACGCATCCACGGCGGCCGCTACCTGGGCCTGACCGAACCCGGAATCATCGCCGCCGAAGCGCCGAACCCGATCGTCAACGAACTGGTGATCCTGCCGGATATCGAAAAACGCCTGGAAGCCTTTGTCCGCGTCGGCCACGGCATCATCATCTTCCCGGGCGGCGCCGGGACGGCCGAAGAGTTCCTGTACCTGCTCGGCATCCTGATGCACCCGGGCAACGAAGGCCTGCCCTTCCCGGTCATCCTCACCGGGCCGAAACATGCCGCGCCGTACCTGGAACAACTGGACGCGTTCGTCGGCGCCACCCTGGGTGACGCCGCCAAGCAGCACTACCAGATCATCATCGATAACCCGGCCGAAGTGGCGCGGCAAATGACCCAGGGCCTCAAAGCGGTCAAGCAATTCCGTCGCGAGCGCAACGATGCGTTCCACTTCAACTGGCTGCTGAAAATCGACGAGGGCTTCCAGCGCCCGTTCGACCCGACCCACGAAAACATGGCCAACCTGAAACTCAGCCTCGACCAGCCATCCCATGAACTGGCGGCCAACCTGCGCCGCGCGTTCTCCGGCATCGTCGCCGGCAACGTCAAGGACAAGGGCATCCGTCTGATCGAAGAACACGGGCCGTACCAGATCCGTGGCGACGCGGCGATCATGCAGCCGCTGGACCTGCTGCTCAAGGCCTTCGTCGCCCAGCACCGCATGAAACTGCCGGGCGGCGCGGCGTATGTGCCGTGTTATCGGGTGGTGGCGTAACAGAATCGGTGTAGCAACGCCAACATGAGCTTTACCGTCGCGGACCGCAGTGAAAGCTGCGGTTCGCGGCACTCTATGGAAAGAAAAAAATGCGCCAACGCAAGTCCGCCAGACTGCTGGTGATCAATCCCTCGCAACAGGTTCTGCTGTTTCACTTCCAGCACACAAACGATGCCCTCGCCGGCAAAAGCCACTGGGCGACACCCGGTGGTGGGCTCGAGCAGGGTGAATCCTTTGAGGCTGCGGCGGTCCGTGAACTGTTTGAAGAAACGGGCCTCCACGTCGACACCATAGGTTCGAGCATTGCCGATCGCAGTTTTCCAATGATGCTGCCAAGCGGTGAAACGGTGTTGTCCGTTGAGCGCTATTTCGTGGTTCATACCGATAGTGAACGCCTGTCCCGTGAGGGGTGGACGGCTCACGAGGTTCGGGTGATGGCGGACCATAAATGGTGGTCGGTGGCAGAGCTACGGGAGACCCGCGAAACGGTGTGGCCGGAGCAGTTGATCGAGATGATGGAAAACGTCTGAAGATCGTACAGACATCCCCAACCTCAGTGGTGAGGGAGCTTGAAGATTTTCGTTAGATGCCAAGCCGCCTTCGCGAGTAGCCTGCTCGCGATGGCGGAGTGTTGGGCGACGTTTTGTTGTGTACATATCCGTTTCTGCGGTCACGGCTACTTAGGGTTCCGCCCTTACGGCGGGTTACTTGGAAAAGCGGAGCGCCGCCCGGCCCCAAGTAACCAAGGGCTCTTGCCCCTG